>JAYNIC010000082.1:7941-8994 GCA_038108715.1 Candidatus Nanopelagicales bacterium
CGTGGCGCAGGAGAGTTTTGGCACGAACGAATGGCTGGTGGACGAGATCTACCAGCAGTACCTCAACGACCGCACCAGTGTCGATCCCGCTTGGTGGGACTTCTTCGCCGACTACACACCCGCCGATGGCTCTGCCGCCAAAGCCCAGGTCACCCACCAGCGAGCGGTCGAGGCCGCCGCCGAGTCGGCAAAGCCGCCGACCGAGGTCGCGGCCACTCCCGCAGCTCCCCCACCGGCAGGCGAGATGGCGACCCTCCGAGGGCCTGCCGCCCGAGTCGTCGCCAATATGGAGGCCAGCCTCGCGGTCCCGACGGCCACGAGCGTGCGCGGCGTCCCCGCCAAGCTCCTCATCGACAACCGCGTCGTCATCAACAACCACCTTGCTCGCGGCCGCGGTGGCAAAGTTTCCTTCACCCACATCATCGGCTACGCCCTGATTCGCGCCCTCCGCGATGTACCCGCGATGAACGCCTCGTACGCCGAAGTCGACGGCAAACCGGCCGTTGTGATGAACCCCAACGTCAATCTCGGCGTCGCCATCGATCTCGCTAAGCCCGACGGCTCGCGCCAACTTCTCGTCCCAAATATCAAGGCCGCGCAGGACATGGATTTCGCCGGCTTCTGGTCGGCGTACGAGGACGTCATCCGACGGGCCCGCTCCGGATCACTCGGCGTCGATGATTTCGTCGGTACGACGTTGAGCCTGACCAACCCAGGAACGATTGGGACCGAGCACTCAGTGCCTCGCCTCATGAACGGTCAGGGGTGCATCGTCGGGGTCGGCGCAATGGATTACCCCGCCGAATGGCAGGGCGCTTCGGAGGAGTCACTGGTCCGCAACGCCGTGAGCAAGACCATCACCCTGACCTCTACGTACGACCACCGCATCATTCAGGGCGCCCAGTCGGGTGAGTTCCTGCGGCGGATCAGCCAATTGCTGCTCGGCGAAGATCACTTCTACGACGAGATCTTCCGGAGCCTGCGGATCCCCTACGAGCCCATCCGGTGGGCCCAGGACCTTGCCGCATCGCACGAGACCGACCTCAACAAGAC
>JAYNIC010000083.1:0-8910 GCA_038108715.1 Candidatus Nanopelagicales bacterium
TGTCGGCGTCCGCTGTGACCGTCCAGGGAGCGGTGGGGGTGGGGGAAATCGCGAGTGGCCCACTAGCGTGTCCCCGTGACCGCCCCCTGGACTGACTCCGTCACCCCGGTCCCACCGCCACCGGAGTCGGTGCCCCACGCACGCAACCTGGTGTACGCCGGCGTCGTCACCGGCGCGTGGTCCGGTCTGCTCTCGCTCGTCGTCTATGTCCTTGGCCGCCTGCTCGGCGTCCCCTTTGAGATGTTCCGCCCCGGGAGCGACACGCTCGAGGTCGTCCCCTGGCTCATGGTGCTGATCGTCCCCATCGTCGCGGCCGTGGGCGGTGCGCTGCTGGCCTCGTTGGCGCTTGGGCGTCGACACGCTCGACGGATGGTCTTCTGGGCTGGCACCCTCATTGCCCTGGCCTCGTGTGCGAGCCCGCTCATCCAGCCCGCTGAGGTCATCTGGTCCTCACGGATCTGGATGCTCATCCCGCACCTGATCACCTGGCTGCTGGTGGTCCCCCAGATCGCGCGAATCGTCGGGGACTCCGAGCCCGGCATGTTCGTCGCTCGTGCCCTGTAGGGGCTTTCCCTTCCGGCATGACCGGACGCAAAGATGCAACACATTTGACGATTAGGCGGCTACGGTGGCCTCATGGCCACGACACGCGTTCGCCCCAGTCAAGTCACCATCGTCGTCGTACTGCTGTGGATCGGCTTCGCCCTGACCCTCATCGGCGGCATCGCCACGATTCTCGCTGGCACGGCAATCGCCGCGAGTGATCCTGCTGTGGTGGCGGAGAAGCTGAAGGAACTCGACCTGCCGGAGGCGTGGAACACGACGGCCGGACCCATCACGATCGTCGCCGGTGTGGCGATCTTGATCGTGGCGCTGATCTACGCACTCTTCGCGGTGGCCATCTCGCGCGGCAGCAACATCGCTCGAGTACTGATCACGATCCTCATCATCATCCGCGTCATCGCCGGGATCGTCTTCATCGTGTCGAGTTGGGGAACGCCGGCATTCACCTTCGGCATCTACCTCTCGCTGGCGCTTGACATCATCATCTTGCTGCTGCTGTTCAACCATGCGTCCAACGAGTTCTTCACCGACGAGGTCGAAACCAGCTAGTCGACCCAGCCGAGACGCTTGGCGAGTGCCTCACGCCGATCTTCGAAGCGGGCCGCCTGGGTCTCGAGTCCGGCCAGGAACGCCGCGAGCTCTTCGCGAGCCTCGTCCCCGGCGGGACCGAAGTCGGTGCGGTCGAAGACCTTCCAGTAGCGCAAGACCGGCATGACGACGTCATCGATGTGCTGGCGCAGGTCATAGATTCCCGCGACGGCAATCTCCATCGCCTTGCGACCGAACCCCTCGATGCCGTGGCCAGGCATCGCGAAGTCGCGCACGATGTCGGTGACCGCCCGCATCGTCTCGTCCGGTGCAACCTCGAACGCCGCGTTGATCACGTTGCGGTAGAAGATCATATGAAGGTTCTCGTCCAAGGAAATGCGCTGCATCATCTGATCGCAGATGGGGTCGCCAGAGGCGATACCGGTGTTGCGATGGGACAGGCGCGTCGCGAGCTCTTGAAACGACACGTAGGCGATGCCCGACAGGATGCCCGGGTGGATGGGCGCAAAACCCTCCTCCATATGGGTCATTCGCATGTTCTCCACCGCGACCGGATCCACCGTGCGCGTCACGACGAGGTAGTCGCGGATGGCGACCGCGTGCCGGGCCTCCTCCGCCGTCCATCGGTCGAGCCAGGTACTCCAAGCACCATGTCCAGTTGACACTGTTGCGATCGCCGTGTGGTAGCTCGGCAGGTTGTCCTCGGTGAGCAGGTTGACGATCAGGCTGGTGCGCGCGGCCTCACTGAATCGCTGTTCCTCGGGCGACCAGTCCTCGCCGCCGAGGAGGGCGAAGTTGCGCCCCTCGTCCCACGGGATGTAGTCGTGCGGATACCAAGGCTTGGCGATGCTGATGTGACGCTCGGTCTCGGCGGCCACCACCGGCTCCAGTTCAGCGATGACGCGGCGGTCGACGGACTCATCCAAGGCGGTCATGCATCTACTCTCCCACGGCAGCGGGGCAAGTGGAATCGCGCGGAGGGGGACCCTATGGAACGCTGCTGCCATGGAAGGCTCGGAGTCCGCAGCAACCCCTGGTCTCACCGATGGCTATCCCGTGCCCTGGTCGGCACGCTCGCCCCAGCGATACGTCTTTGCCGCGGTGGCGGTCGTGCTCGGTGCGGCGGTAGTCCTCGCGGCCCTGGCTTATATCCGGGCCGGTGAGGGTGGGGTCGTGCCCTTCCTCATGATCACCGTCGGTCCGGTGCTGTCGGTCATCTATGTCTACTACTTCGGCTTCCGCTCGTTTGAGCCGCCGAATGACGAGCGGTCGGGCGGGTAGGTCGGCCTAGGTCGCCGGCCGCTCGTCAGACCGAAGGTGCAGGTGCTTTCGGGATGAGGAACGCGGCCACGGCAGCGAGCACCGCCAGCAAGCCCGCGAGGTACCAGGCCGACGCGTAATCTCCAACCGTGTCCCGGAGGGCGCCGCTGACTGCCGCGGCCACCGCCGCGCCGATCATGTGCGAGGCGAACACCCAACCGAAGACGATCGGACCGCGTTCGGGTCCGTAAATCCGGCTGCACAGGATCGCGGTGGGAGGCACGGTCGCCACCCAGTCGAGCCCGAACAGGATCATGATGACCACGATCGGGGGATCGATATTGGGCCCGAGCAGCAATGGCAATCCGATGAGCGCCACGGCCCGCAGGCCGTAGTAGATCCCCAGGAGTACGCGCGGGTCGAATCGATCGGTGAGCCAGCCGGAGCCGATGGTGCCGATGAGATCGAAGAGGCCGACGATGGCGAGCAGCCCGGCGGCCATGGTGGCGCCCATGCCGTGGTCGTGAGCCGAGGGAATGAAGTGGGTGCTCACGATTCCGTTCGTCGTCCAACCGCAGACGAAGAAGGTGCCCGCGAGTAACCAGAACGCGCGCGTTCGCATACCGGCAACGAGCCCGTCAATTGCCGTCCGTGCGGCGGCCCAGCCGCTGTGTGTGGTGTTGCGTTCACCACCTTCCGGCGGATGTGAATCCGCCTCGGCGCCGTACGGAGGGCCGGTCGGCCAGAATCCACCAGACGAACGGGATGAGCATTACTGCGAGGGCGGCCACGGTCATGGAGGCGTATCGCCATCCGAACACCTCGATGGTCTGGGAGATGATCGGCAGGAACAGCAATTGGCCGGTCGCCCACGCGGCACCGAAGATGCCCATGACGAGTCCGCGCCGCTTGACGAACCAGCGGTTGGCCACCAGGGAGCCGAAGACCAGCGCGGTGGCCCCGGTGCCCAGGCCAACGAAGAGTCCCCAGAAGATGACGAGTTGCCAGGACTCGGTCATGACGAGTGTGAGCCCGGTGCCCAGACCGATGAGCAGCAGTGCGCCGGCAGCTACCTGGCGGATGCCGAACCGCTCCATGAAGGCGGCCGCAAACGGCGCGGTGACGCCGTACAGGACGAGGTTGACCGAGACGGCCAGTGAGATAGCCGAGCGGCTCCAGCCGAACTCCTCCTCGAACGGCACGAACATCACGCCGACCGACGATCGGAATGCGGCAGAGGCGAGGAGGACCAGGAAGGTGACGGTGGCGACCAGCCACGCGACGTGGATCCTTCGCTGGCTGATCACTCCGTCACCCTAGTGACCCGATTCGGCGTGAAGAGCCATGGAAGGGTACAACCCCAGAATCCCCTTCCCGTGCATGGCATCTCGCGAAAGTGCACGTTGTCGGGTTTATTGGGCCAAAACGAGGCGAATAAACCCCACAACATGCACCTGTGTGCGTATGAACGTCGCCCTGCGGCGCGGCTGTCGTGTCCGACCATGTGACCCCCGATCAGTACGCCGATGACGAAGATCATCAGCAACGCCGTCATCACCGATTTCTGGAAGGCCGATTCACCGGGACGCGGCTGCGTACGACGTCAGGAGGGGGACGGACTCGGCGTCGGGATCAAGGTCGTCGGACAGGACTGCCGGAAGAACGCTTCCACCGCGGCCACACTGCCGGTGAAGTCGGCGGTCCCGAACTCTTGGCGCGCCTCTTCCGCCACCGGAAGCAGGTCGCCATTGCCGCTGACGACGTCGCGGACACGCTCGGCGAACGACTGCGAGGTCGTCACGAAAGCCTGCGCCTCCCGCGGAACGCCGGGAAGTTGATCAATGATCGTGCGGGCGGACAGGCCGAAGGTCGGTGCGATGGTGCCGGCTGCTCGCGCATCGTCAGCCTCGAGGGCGGTCAAGAGAGCGCTGAATGACTCTGAGTAGTCGGCGATGGCTTGCGCGGCGGCTTGGCAGTCGACGGTGATGTTGTCGGCCGGCGACAGCGTGGAACTCTGACTGCCACAAGCGGTGAGGCCAAGCGCGGCAGCCGCGCCCCAGACCATCAGCCACTTCATCTATTCAGCCTAGGTGGCAGGCCCTATCGTGGCGACATGAGTGCCCCGCCATTTCTCACATTGGCCGATGGCACACGCCTCGACTATTTCCTGGCAGATCTCGGCGATGATCTGCTCATCTACCACCACGGCACCCCTGCGGCTGGGCCGATCGGTTCCGACCTGCTCGAGGCGGCGGCCCATCACGGCTTCACGGTCGCTGAACTGGTGCGACCCGGATACGGCGAGTCGACCCGTCAGCCCGACCGGACGGTCGCCGACGTCGTGCCACTGGCCGCTCAACTCGCCGACCACCTCGGAGCAGAGCGGTTCGTCACCCTCGGCTGGTCCGGTGGTGGGCCGCACGCCCTGGCGACGGCCGCGCTGCTCCCGGACCGCTGCGTGAGTGCCCTCTGCCTGGCCGGCGTTGCGCCGTACGGCGTTCCGGAGTTGGATTTCCTCGCGGGAATGGGCGAGGACAACATCGCCGAGTTCGGTGCCGCCCTGCGTGGCGCCGACGACCTGGAGGCATTCCTTGCCGCGGCGGCGGCCGATCTGCACCAGATAACGGGGGAGCAGGTCGTCGATGCTTTGCGGAGCCTGCTGCCACCGGTCGATCAGGAGTATCTGACCGGCGAGCAGGGGGAGGAGATGGCCGCGGAGCTGCGGTGGTCTGTCAGCCGGGGCATCTGGGGTTGGTTCGACGATGACATGGCCTTCTGCCATCCCTGGGGATTTCGCCTGGATGAGATTCGCGTGCCGACCCAGGTGTGGCAGGGCAGCGAGGACCTCATGGTGCCGTTCGCCCATGGCGAGTGGCTTGCACAGGCGATCCCGGCGGCGCGGCCAGCCCTTCGGCAGGGCCACGGCCACCTGTCGGTGTCCACGTTGGCGTTCAGTGACGGCTTGCGTCAGCTCCGCGACGATCTTGGGACCTGACGCGCATATTAGGTTTGACGCATATGACTCCCCGGGAAGCGCTCACGGTCCTAGGGTCCCCCTAGTGGGTCGCGCCTGCGGCCACGGATGAAGGAGACCACGTGTCCGAGATGCCGCCTCCCCCGCCACCGCCCTCAATGCCGGCCGGGCAGCCTGCCAGCAGCAAGCCGCCCCGTGACTACATGACGTTGGCGATCATCGCCACGATCGTCGGCCTGTGTACGTCGTGCATCGGTCTGGTCACCGGGATCATCGCCATTGTCTTCTCCAACAAGGCCCGCCAGGCGTGGGCGGCCGGAGACGTCAATGGCTACGAGAGCGCCAGCAATACGGCGAAGATCCTCGTGATCGTGACGTTTGCTCTCGCCGCCTTGGGCTTGATCATCAACGGAATTGCGTTCGCGACGGGCAGCTGGACTTTCACCACCAGTTAGTCAGCCCTGCCAGTTAGTCAGCCCTGCCAGTTAGTCAGCACTGCCGGCTGACCGGCACCTGATCGGCGTACGCATGGCCGTGGTCGGCCCACCGCACAACACCCGCGTATATCCCTCCTGTGGGGAGGGATGGACAGTAGGCTGACGGCACTGGTGGCGCTCGGCCACCCAACGAAGGAGTTCGCATGTCCGATATGCCAGCCCCCCCACCGATGGGTGGGGACACCAGCGAAAACACCAACGGTGTGGTTGCCCTTGTCACTGGCATCCTGTCGTTCTTCGTTTGCCCGGTCATTCTGTCGATTGTCGCCATTATTTTCGGTCGCAAGGGCATGCAGTCAGCCGCCGCCGGCCGCGCCAACAACGGTGGAATGGCGAAGGTCGGCTACATCCTGGGCATTATCAGCCTGGTGTTGTTCGCGTTCTTCGTGGTGATCTGGATCATCCTGATCATCGCTGGCGCCGCATCATCTAACTGATCTGCTACGCCGGGTCTGCCGGGTTCGACATCGCGCATGACGACCCCTCGATTCGCACGCCGGGCGTGAGCCCGGCACGATAGTGCGGTGCCTGCCGCCATCGATGCCGACGTCCTCGTCGTAGGAGCCGGGCCGGCAGGCTCGGCCGCCGCGGCCTGGTCCGCACGCGCTGGCCTCGACACGCTCCTCATGGACGCCGAAGCCTTTCCCCGGGACAAGCCCTGCGGTGACGGGCTCACCCCGCGTGCGGTGTCCGAAATCGATGCCCTCGGATTGGCGTACTGGCTCGGTGATCGCCCCCGTAACCGCGGGCTGAGGGCTGCTGGATTTGGGCAACGTCTCTACCTGCCATGGCCCGGGGGCTCCCTGCCCGATCACGGCAGCGCCGCACCTCGCCTGGCCCTCGATGCCGCGATCCGCCAGGTGGCCATCGATTCTGGCGCGCGCACCCTGGACGCGGCCCGCGCCCGGGGAGTGGAGCGGGATGAGCGTGGTCGGGTGACCGCCATCACGACCACGACACCGGACGGTCCTCTCACGATCACCTGTCGCCGTCTTGTGGTCGCCGACGGTGCTCGCGCACAACTCGGTCGCATGCTCGGGCGAGAGTGGCACCGGGACACGGCGTACGGCGTGGCGGCCCGGGGTTATGTCGCCTCCGAGCGCAACGACGATGAGTGGATCTCATCGCACCTCGAATTACGCGGAACCGATGACCGAATCCTCAGCGGCTACGGCTGGATCTTCCCGCTCGGCGACGGCGAGGTGAATATCGGTGTCGGCACGCTGGCCATGGCCAAGCGGCCCGCGGATATCAACCTGCGTGCGCTTCTCGACCACTACGCCAACTCCCAGCGTGAGGAGTGGCAACTCAAGGGTGACGTACGCGCGCCGTGGTCCGCTCTGCTGCCGATGGGTGGCGCGGTCAGCGGCGTTGCGGGACCGAACTGGATGCTCATCGGGGATGCCGCCGGGTGTGTGAACCCGCTGAACGGCGAAGGGATCGACTACGGACTGGAGACCGGGCATCTAGCAGCCCAGGTGCTCGCCAGCCGCGCCGCCGACTACGACCTGACGACCATCTGGCCGGGCTTGCTCGCGGAGCGATACGGCGAAGCGTTCTCCATCGCCCGGCGGCTGGCCGGCATCTTCACCGTGCCCGGTCTGCTGCCCAAGCTCGGGCCGATCGGCATGCGCTCGACCTGGTTGATGACCATCGCCCTTCGAGTGATGGGCAACCTGGTCACCCCGGAGGACCGCGATGCCACCGCTCGGGTGTGGCGCGCCGCGGGCCGTGCCTCGATCCACCTCGATGACCGTCCCCCATTCCGTTAGTTCGCCTGCCGAGTGGTGCAGTCGTAGGGTGGGGAGATGAGCGAGCCGACCCACGCACTCTTGCCGGACCGGGTCGGCCTACTTGTCCGGCTCACCGCGAACCCCGGCATGCGCCCGGCCCTCCTTGACGCACTCAACCGGTACGCCGATGGACTCGGTGAGGAACCCGGCACGGAGGTGTACGTCGTCCACACCGACCCGGACGACGAGAACATCGTGTGGCTCTATGAGATCTTCACCGACGATGAGGCCCAGCGCGCTCATCAGGGCGCCGATGGCTTCGCTGAGTTGATGACCGAGATCCCCGATCTGCTCGGTGGCCCACCTGCCGTACTGCGACTGGCGCCGTTGCGCATGTCACTGCAGGAGCAGGTACTCCGCGACGACCTCATTCTGTAGCGGGAGACTGATCGCATGAAGCGCATCACGACCGAGCAGCTCGCCCACGTTCTCGCCGGCCTGCCGACCAACCCGCGGGTGATCGCCTCGGGCAATTTCGCGACCCCCCACACCCTGCTCAAAGTGCTCGATGAGCAGGTTCCGGAGTACCGCCTGCACATGCTGAACGCGCAGAGGGGGATTCCCGATCGCGAGGGTGTGACCTACGAGACGTGCTTCGTCGGGCCGGGCATGCGGCACTCACCGCGACTGAACTATGTGCCGAGCCGCCTGAGCCTGGTCCCCGCCCTCTACCGAGATGTCTTGCGACCCGATGCGGTCCTGCTCCACACATCGGCCACGCGCTACGACACGGTGAGCCTCGGCATCGAAGTCAACGTGCTCCCGGCGGCCATCGAGGTGGCGCGCGAATACGGCGCCCCCGTCATCGTGCAGGCCAACCCCAACATGCCCTATACGTACGGCGATGCGCAGATCTACGACCACGAAATCGACTATCTCGTCGAGGTCGATGAACCCATCGCCACGCACACGATCACCGATCCTTCGCCGGTCCACCGGGAGATCGGGGAGCGGATTGCCACGCTCATCGAGAACGGGTCAACGTTGCAGCTCGGTATCGGCGGCGTACCCGATGCCGTGCTCGAGCGACTCGGCGATCGCAAGGGGCTGCGTATCTGGACCGAGATGTTCTCCGACGGAGTGCTTGCCCTCGATCGCGCAGGCAATCTCGATCCCGACGTGCCGCTGACGGCATCCTTCCTCTTCGGCAGCCAGGAACTCTACGACTTCATCGATCGCAACCGTCGCGTGCGCATGTTGCGCACGGAGACAACCAACGACCCCGGTCGAATCGCCCGGCAGCGCCAGCTCACCAGCATCAATGGAGCTCTGC
>JAYNIC010000084.1:0-7520 GCA_038108715.1 Candidatus Nanopelagicales bacterium
GGGAATTGCCGTGTCGGTCGAGACGTACGAACCGGAAGTGGCGCACGGCGGGCTTGCGGCAGGTGCTCGCGTACTCAATCTCACCGGAGCGCAGCATCAGGAGGCGATGTTCGACCTGGCCGCCGAGTTCGATGCCACGGTGATCCTGTGCTACGTCAAGGGAGCCAACGTACGCGAGATCACCGACGTCAATCTTGACGCCGACCCGGTCCCCGGCATCCTGGACCACTTCGCCCAGCGCGTTGAGGTGGCGCGGCAGCACGGTGTCGATCGGATCGTCATCGATCCCGGGATGGGCTTCTACTACGGCAATCTCGTGGACCCCATGACCCGCGTGCGACACCAGGCTGAGGTCATCATCAACACCTTCCGGTTGCGGGTTCTTGGACTACCCATCTGTCATGCGCTGCCGCACGCCTTTGACCTGTTCGAAGACCACTTCCGCACCGCTGAAGGCTTCTTTGCCGTGCTCGCCACCCTCGGTGGCGCGTCACTGTTTCGAACACACGAGGTGCCCAGGGTCGCGGCGGTTGTGCGGGCTATGCAGACGCTGGACGTCGGCACGCACTGGCAACGATGAGGCGGTCTAGCGCTTGAGGGCTTTGAGGGTCCAGCGCGCGCGCAGGATCCCGGTGGCCTGGCCGTCAGCATCGGTGATGTCGCAGACGATGTCGAACTCGGGGCGCTCGCCGGCCTCAAATTGTGCGCGGGCCGCATCCACATCGGCGTCGATCCGAGCCGTCGCGGTGAGATCGCCCCGGGCGATCGCCAGGTAGTCCATCGTCACGGTCGTAGGCAGCAGCACCGCCCGATCCATGAGATCGCCAAAGGCGGCAATCGCAGCGGCGCCGGTCGCGCTCTCGGCCGCGGCGAACATGGCAGCCGCGTGTGGCCCACCCACGTGATTGCGGTACGCCGGCTGATCGCGCAGGATGACGATCGCCCGATCTGGCGCGACCTCCGGATATTCCAGCGCCAGCGTCGCCACCATGGGGACAACCGAATGCATCAGTGGGCCGATCTGGTCACCGGGGATTCCACTCATGGTTGTGACACTACCCACCTTCGCCGCCAAAGGGTGACGGGTCGCCGACTGGCGTGGGAGGCAGGGTCGATCACACGCTTGGGGGAGTCCCTCTCGCATATTGAGCCGTGCCCGCGGCACGATTCTCGGGCGGCTCCGCTGAGTCCGGAGGGCGGTCCTCGATCAGGTCGTGTCGCCGAACGTAAATCTGCAGCAGGGACAGCAGCATGGCGCTGACCGGGATGGCCAAGAGCGCGCCGGCGACACCGAAGAGTGCGGCACCGAGGAGTACGGAGACGAACCCGTAGGCGGGGTGGACGTCGACCGCCTTGGCACTGATCTTGGGCTCGATCGTGAGGTTCTCGATCTGCTGGTAGATCAGGGCGTAGATGAGCACGATGACACCGAGCCAGGGATTGCCACTGAGGAGTCCCACCAGGACCGGCAGGATGATTGAGATGTAGGTGCCGATGGTGGGCACGAACTGGGCGACCAGGCCGGTCCAGATTGCCAGGGGCAGCCAATACGGCAGGCCGATGAGGAAGAACACGATTCCGCTGGCGATGGAATTGATCGTCGCAAGGATGGCGCGGGCAGCAACGTAGCGTCCGGTCTTCTCCGCCGTGATGGTCCAGATATTGACGAAGACTTGCTGGCTACGCTCGGGAAGCATCGCGGCGACAAAGCGGCGCAGGCGCAGGCCATCGGTGGACAGGTAGAACGCGATGAGCCCGAAGGTGAAGACCCCGAAGATGCCTCCCAGGATCGACGCGGCGAAGCCGAAGATACCGACGGCGACGTCGGCTGCGATCTCCTGGAGTGCCTGTTGGTCGAGATTGACCTGGGCAAGGATCTCTTGCGCGGAGTACGCCGTTCCAAAGGTGTCGTTGAACCACGTCAGCCCCTGGTTGGCCAGCCCCGGTAGGGACTCCACCACCTCGATGAGTTGCTCGATCAGGAGTTTGCCGAAGGCGAGGCCGAACAGAACGAGGAAGGCGGCGATAGCTCCCATGACGGCAAGCGTGGCCACGCCGCGTGGCATGTGCTTCGCGAGCTTGTCGACGGCTGGAGCCATGGCCATGGCGAAGAACCACGCCATGAGGACCGTGAAGATGACCCCGCCACCGTCCTCGAGGATGAACTTCGCAAAGAGAGCGATGGCGACGACCGCCGCTCCGATAAAACCCACCCGCCAGATGAACCGTGCTGACACGGGGTCCCGGGGCGTCACGGGGTCGGGGTCGGCCATATCCGAAGAGTACCTTTCGGCGTTACGATCTCGGGAATCACCACATGCCTGTGGTTTGACGGCGAGGCGCAGCAGGCCGCTGACTTCTACGTCGGGCTCTTTGACGATGCTGAGATGGGAGATGTCGGCCACCTACCGGATGGCTCGGTGCTCACCGCCGAATTCCAACTCTTCGGGCAGAAGTTTCTCGCGCTGAACGGCGGACCCCACTACACGCTCACCCCGGCGGTGAGCTTTCAGGTCTTCTGTGACACCCAGGTCGAGATCGATCACCTCTGGACGTCCCTCACGTCGAATGGAGGGCAGGAGAGTCGGTGTGGTTGGTGTACGGATCGATTTGGAGTGAGTTGGCAGGTGATCCCCCGCGTCCTACCGGAACTGCTCGGTCATGCGGACGCCGAGGTCTCCACCTATGCGCAAGCAGCGATGTTGCAGATGGGGCGCCTGGTGATAGACGGACTCACGCCTCCGTCTGGCTACTGAGGGTGGCGACCTCCTGCTCCGGTGCACGCGTCGCCGACCAGCGGCCCACTTCGGGGGCTAAAGTGAGGGCTGCCTAACTTGGAGTGGTCCATCGATGAGTGAAAGGGTTGTAGGCGCTCGTGTCGCAACTGTGTCGCCAGTGTCGTGCCGCCCTGCGTTCCTAGGAGGAAACCCGCACCATGCTGACCGTGACGAAGTCTGCTCTGGTCGTCGAGGACGACCCCACTATCCGCATGGTCCTGCGCACCAACCTGGAGAACGACGGTTGTCGCGTGATGGAGGCCGAGACCGGCGAGGCCGCCCTTGTCCAGTTGCAGGACGAGATGCCGGACATCGTGCTGGTCGACCTGCGCCTGCCGGGCATCCATGGCCTTGACCTAGTGCGGAGCCTGCGTGCCCGTAGCGAGGTGCCGATCATCATCGTGACCGCCAACACCGACAGCCACGACGTCGTGGCCGGACTTGAGGCGGGCGCCGACGATTACGTCACCAAGCCATTCGTCACCAAGGAACTCATGGCGCGCATCCGCCGCCAACTACGCCGTCCGGTCGCGAGCGGCGCCGAAGATGCTTTGCTGCGCTGCGGTCCACTGGAACTTCGGGCAGACACGTGCGAGGTATTCCGCGATGGTGAGGCACTGCCGGTGTCGCGCATCGAGTTCGACGTTCTGCAGGCGCTGATGTCAGCACAGGGGCGAGTCCTCAGCCGCGATTACCTGCTGCGCACTGTTTGGGGCTACTCCAACGCCGGTGATGGTCGCGTCGTCGACAACCTCATCTACCGACTGCGCGGCAAGATCGAGACCGATCCGTCCCGTCCTGATCTCCTGCTCACGATTCGCGGCTTCGGCTATCGCATGAAGGCCTAGCCATGCGGTCCTTCGGCCTACGCGTCCGTGTGGTCGTGAACTTCGCGATCCTCTCGCTGGCGGTGGCCGCGGCAGTATCGGGGGCGACGTACGTCATTGCCAGCTGGTATCTCTCCGGTGAGCGGTCTGACTCAGCGTTGATCCGTGCCTCGCTTGATGCCCGAGCCGTCAATTCGGCGCTGGCGGCCGGGTCCACCCCCGGGGAGGCACTCGGCGTGATTCCGGTCGTCGACGGTTCACAGCCGATGTTGCGGGTCGGCGGTACCTGGTTCACCTCGACCGTGGCGGTCCCGCCGGACTCGCTCCCTGCCGATTTGCTGGCTCAGGCTGAGGTTGAAGGCGCTCAGCAGCGCATCGATGTGGCTGGCGATCCCTACCTGGTGATCGGCCTGCCGACCTCGCGGGGCCTTTTCGTCGAGGTCTTCCCGTTGCGCACACTCGACCGTACCCTCGTCATCGGTGGGTGGGGCCTGGTGATCATGACGATCTTCGCCGGCGCTCTCGGCGCTTTGCTCGGCTGGTACTCCGTACGTCGCCTGCTCGTTCCGGTCGACCAACTCGGTGACGGCGCCCGCTCTTTGGCTGCCGGCGATCTCGATGTTCGGCTTCCGGCGGCGGGTGATCCTGACCTCGACCCGATCGCCAATGCCTTCAACGACATGGCCGATTCGGTGCAGACTCGCATCGCCCGCGAACAGCGTTTCGCCGCGAATGTGAGCCACGAATTGCGTTCGCCTGTCACCGCCATCTCCGGTGTCACAGAGTTGCTGGAAGAACGGTCGACGGCCATGGACCCGAGCGATGCCAGCATTGTTGGGCACCTTGCTCGCCAGGTACGACGACTCTCGCGCATGCTGATCGACCTGCTCGAGGTGAGTCGTATGACGGCGTCGCAAAGCGTTGAGATTGAGCCGGTCGATATTGCGCGCATGCTGACGCAAATTCTTCAGCAGCACGGTGTTGATCTCTCTCTCCTGCTAGGGGAGCGCCCTGTGGTGCGCACCGACGGCCGACACCTTGAACGCGTCTTCGACAACATTGTTCGCAACGCTGAAAGTCATGGGGCTGGACTGAGAAGCGTAGAGATCCTGTCGGATCCGGACACGGTGAGCGTGTGTTTCCGCGACTCCGGTCCGGGGATTGACGAAGAGTTGGCGAAGCGGCTGTTCGAGCCGTTCGTCCGTGGAGACAAGGCCGACCCCTCTTCTGGGGCCGGGCTGGGGATGGCGATTGCGCTTGAGCACGCCGGGGTCATCCATGCGACTTTGGAGGTAGGCCGCGCCGCCGAGGGCGGTGCGCAGTTCGTCGTCTCGATCCCGTGGGAGATCGCCGCATGAAGCGGGCTATCACCGCGTTCGCTGCCGTTGTCGTCAGTTTCGGCCTGGCGGCCTGTGGGGTACGTGTGGACGCCTCGCCTCAGCCGGTGCCGTCGGGTGCGCTGCCCGCGCCTTCACCGACCGCCTCGTCGACGGTTTCGCCGACGGACGCACCCGCTCGGACCGTGCGTTTATGGTTCGTGCGGGAGGACGGTCTCGTCCCGGTGCTTAGTGAATTCCCCGGCGGCGACAGATTCGGTCCCGCGACGATCATCGAGGGCCTGACGGTAGGCCCGGACGCCGCTCAGGCGGAGGAGGGCGTTCGGACCGTCGTGCGCGACCCGCTGACGGAACAGTCGCTGGTCTCGGTCCCGGAGGACGAGGCGGCCACTGAGGCTGGCTCTGTCATCGTGATCATCACGCCCGAAGTGGCTGCGCTGCCGCCGGGGGAACAGGTCCTCATGTTGGGTCAGGTGGTGCTCAGCATCACCGGAGCCGGCTACCCCTCGGTCGCTTTCGTCGACAGTGCAGGTTCACCGGCGGCTGTCCCGCTGCCCGGTGGGCGACTACTTGACCGTCCAGCGGTGGCCCGCGACTACGCAGGCTTGATCATCGAGCTCTAGCTGCTGTCAGGCGTTGTCGGCCGCGGAGACCGCCCTGGCTTGCTTCCTGGGCTAGTGTGGAAGCACCATGACCGAGCAGCAGGAGTATCGCGTTCTTCAGGTGCAGGGCAACGTAGAACTGCGCGAGTACGCGCCGTGCGTTGTTGCGGATGTCGTAGCGTCCGGTTCGGCGGAGCAGGCTGGAAGCTCTGCATTTCGGCCGCTCTTCCAATACATCTCCGGAGCGAACCGAGGAGCCGAGCCCTTGGCGATGACCGCGCCGGTGATCCAGCAGCCCACGAGTGAACGACTGGTAATGACGGCTCCGGTCATCCAGGAGGCTGCCGGCACCGGTGAATGGACCGTTTCCTTCGTGCTCCCGGCCGGGCGTGACCCATCGGACTACCCGGTACCGACCGATCCGCGCGTGTCGCTCCGCGCGGTTCCGGCGCAGACGGCAGCGGCAATTCGCTGGTCCGGACGCTGGACTGCTTCGAATGTCGAGCGCCGCTCGCAGGAACTTCGGCGGGTGATTGCTGAGGCAGGTTGGCAAGAAGCTGGGGAGCCTCGATGGGCTCGTTTTGACCCGCCGTGGAAGCCCCCGTTCCTACGACGAAACGAGATTGTCATCCCCGTGTCGCTGGGTGAGGGGTTCGACGACTAGGTCCACACTCCGTCCAACCGCGCGACTTGCCTCTCGTGGAACGGTCTGCCTAGGGTGGAATACCATTGGGCAACCCGAAGGAGTCCCATGTACGCGCGCGCCGCACTGCTCACCGCGACCCTGGTACTTGGCCTTGCCGGCTGTGCGTCGCCGTCAGCGGATGCCCCCGCGTCTTCAGCTCCCGCGGTCGCCTCGCAAGAGGCTGCGCCCTCTGCCGCCCCGACACCTCCTGCGGAGACCGACGCCCCGGCGGAGTCGGAGTCTCCATCCAGCGAAGCGGCACCATCTGGACCGGGCTCCTACATCACGCTCGCCGACTATGACGCCGACAAGAGTGCGTACGCCTCGACCGACGTCGTCTTGTTCTTCAACGCTGCGTGGTGCTCCACCTGCAGGGAGGCACGCGACAACATCGAGTCGGATCTTGCCGGCATTCCCTCCGACCTCACCATCGTCGTGGTGGATTTCGATACCGCTACCGACCTCCGGCAGAAGTACGGCGTGACCGTGCAGCACACCTTCGTCCAGATCGACGCTGAGGGCACGGAGCTCGCCAAGTGGTCGGGCAGCGTGACGGCTGACGAGATCGCCCAGAACACGGTGTGATGCTCCTGGTGCTGGGGGCTCTGGTCGCCGGAGTCCTGACGACGCTCGCCCCCTGCGTCCTGCCACTGCTCCCGGTCATCGTCGGTGGCTCCCTCGATGAATCCAGCAAGCGCGCGCGCCGTCGCGCCTACGTCATCACCACGTCCCTCGGCGCCTCCGTCGTGGTGTTCACGCTCGCCCTGAAGGCCAGCACCGCACTCATCGGCATCCCCACGTCGGTGTGGCAGTGGGTCAGCGGGCTAATCCTTATCGCCCTGGGGATCTTTTCGGCATTCCCGTCGCTGTGGGACTACGTCTCGATGCGGTTGTCCCTGCAGCAGCGCAGCACGGCGCGGCTTGCGGCAGCACGACAGCGCGAGGGCACGGCGGGCGCGATCCTCACCGGGGCGGCGCTCGGTCCTGTCTTCACCTCGTGCAGTCCGCTCTACGGCTATGTCATCGTGACGGTGCTTCCGGCGTCACTAGGACAAGGCCTGGCGCTGCTCATCGCTTACGTCATCGGGCTCTGCGGCACCCTGCTCGCCATTGCTCTGCTCGGACAACGACTCATCGGCGCAGCGCGATGGGCTGCTGACCCGCACGGATGGTTCCGACGCGGCCTGGGCTGGATATTCATCCTCGTGGGCATCGCGATCATCGCCGGATGGGACAAGGACCTGCAGACGTGGGTGATCGAGAACTCACCCATCCGTCCCTGGGAGTTGGAC
>JAYNIC010000084.1:7530-8832 GCA_038108715.1 Candidatus Nanopelagicales bacterium
CCAGCCCTGGTCTCCGACCACCCTTGCCGTGGACTACTCGGCGTCGGGTGTAAGCCCGAAGTTGCCTCGCATCATGTCGAGGAAGGCGACGTCGTCCATCGCCGCCCGGGCGCTGAGCGTGGCTACAGCGTCCTCACCGACGATGTAGCGCAGCTGCCGCGTGCCATCGGTGGCGGCGTCGTAGATCACGGTCGCGACATCTTCGGCTGATGCGTGGTCTTGCCCTTGTCTGGCGGTGAAGCCCTCGAAGACTGCTCCGATGACGCCCTGGTAGGCGCTCCCTTCCGGACCGGTGCTGAGCACGAAGGAGCGCCCGCCGAAGTCGGTGTCCACGCGCCCTGGCTCGATGATCTTCACTGTGACGCCGAAGGGGGCCAGCTCGTAGGTCAGCGCCTCGCTCAGGCCTTCTACCGCGTACTTGCTTCCGTGGTAGAGCGAGCCAAGTGGGAAAGCCATGCGCCCGCCCACGGATGAGATGTTCACGATCACTCCCGAGTGTTGCTCGCGCAGGGTGGGGAGGACGGCTTGAGTGACCTCGAGCAGGCCGATGACGTTGGTGTCGAACTGCCGGCGGATGACCTCCATGTCCGTGACTTCCAGCGGGCCGTAGGCACCGAAGCCCGCGTTGTTGACCAGGACGTCAATGCCGCCGAAGGCCGCACGAGCCTCCGCCACGGCGGCGGAGATCGACGAACTGTCCGTGACGTCAAGGCGGGTCACGAGGACTCCGGGGAGATCCGCGAGGGCGGCGCCGTCCTGGGGGGAGCGCATGGTCGCCGCGACGTTCCAGCCCTCCGCCTGGAAGCGCTGGGCGGTGGCGCGCCCAATCCCCGTCGAGGCTCCAGTGATGAATGCGGTGCGGGTCATGTTTCCTCCTGGTCGTCGTTAGCGTTCCGGGAACCGTAGGCTGTGGACCATGGACCACAGTCAAGGCGAGGACGCCGAAGAGATGCTCATCGGCGATTTTGCCCGCGCGGTCGGCTCGACCAAGGACACCGTGCGCTTCTACACCCGACTCGGGCTCCTCGATGCAGGACAGCGGGCCGCAGGTCAGCGTCACTACGCCGTGTACGACCAGAATCAGATCGATCGTTTCGTCTTCATCGAGCAATGCAAGGCGCTCGGCTTCACCCTCCAGGAGATCGGCAGCGGGCTAAGGGAGCACGAGGCGGGGACTCTCACTGCGGAACGCCAGCAGGAGATTTTGGAGGCGAAGCTCCGCTCCATCGAGGAGCGAATTGAGGCTCTGCGTCGCGCGGCGGGGACCCTGCGCGCCAAAGTTGAGCCCTCTAGCGGGTGAAG
>JAYNIC010000085.1:0-636 GCA_038108715.1 Candidatus Nanopelagicales bacterium
CCTTGATACTGACCGTCGCGTCGTTCGGCCTCTTTGTCGCCACCGAAAGCGCACTGGTGTTCGCCGGCCTCCTGCCCATCTTGGCCGCGCTGACCGTCGGGTTGTTCCTTGCCCGCGTTGTCGCCCCGGATCAGGAGACGGTGGAGTCGGCACGGTTTGAGGCCCGTGTCGAGGGGTTCAAGCGGTTTCTCGACACCGATCCGGGGGCGGCGCGTCGAGAGTTGGTCCAGCGCCTCGGGCTCCCACCGCACGCGGTCTTCGCCACGATGCTTCCGTACGCCGTGCTCTTTGGGTTGGAAGGCTCGTGGTCCGGCGCCTTCCCAGAAATCAGTCCCGAAGACCTGGCTACGAGCGGCCTGTATGTCGCGAACCTCTACGCCCTCACCCACCTAGTGAATACCGGCTCCGCCACGGTGAGTGCGGCGTACACGAGGCCAAGTTCCTCCGGTGGGTCCGGATTCTCCGGCGGTGGCGGATTCTCCGGCGGTGGCGGAGGTGGTGGTGGCGGCGGCTCGTGGTGACGAGGTCTCCCTCTCGCCGAGTGTCGAGTTGCGTGGCTGCTTTCCGGCGTGTCGCACCCCGTAACTCGACACTCGGCGGGGGATGGGCTGGTTAGCCTGCAGCTGTGATGGGTTC
>JAYNIC010000085.1:646-8796 GCA_038108715.1 Candidatus Nanopelagicales bacterium
CTGCCCTGGGTCGACAACGTTCGGGATGCTCACCCCTGTGATGGGAAACCCCGGACCCTGCCCCGCCTGCGAGGCGTCTGACCTCGAGCGTCGCGGCGGCAAGGACTTCTGCCCGCGGTGCTACTACATCCAGCCGTGCTGCGACGGCGGCGACTGCTCCATCTAGGGCCGCGGCGACGCTGGCGCCCTAGGGTGGGGGGATGCGCGCCATTGAGGTCACCGAGTTCGGCGGTCCGGAGGTTCTGCACATCGCGGAGGTCGAAGAACCAGCACCGCTACCGGGTCTGGAGGTCCTGGCCGTTTCCGGTGCGGGGGTCAACTACGCCGATACCCACGCCGTCGAGAACTCCTACCTCGCCGCCCAGGAACTTCCCTTCATCCCGGGTGCGGAGGTCGTGGGCACACTCTTTGACGGCCGCCGCGTCTGCGGCTTCACCGCTGCGGGCGGTGGCGGGTACGCCGAGAAGGCGCTGGTGGCCCCCACGATGTGCTTCGAGGTCCCGGACGCGGTAAGCGATGCTGCCGCGCTGAGCCTGCTCGTCCAAGGCCTGACGGCATGGCATCTGCTGCGTACGTCGGCTCGCCTGCAGGATGGCGAGTCGATCGTCGTTCACGCTGCTGCCGGCGGCGTGGGCAATCTCGCGGTTCAGTTGGCGCGACAGTGGGGTGCCGGCCGCATCATTGCCGTCGCGTCCACCGAGGACAAGCGGGCGCAGGCATTGGCGGCCGGGGCGGACGTCGCCATCGACTCCAATGCCCCGGACCTTGCCGCCACGATCCGTCAGGCCAACGACGGCAAGCGAGTCGACATCGTGCTGGAAATGGTGGGTGGCACCACCACTGACGCTTCGCTGGCGGTGCTGGCACCGTTTGGGCGGCTCGTGGTCTACGGGATGGCGTCCCGCACTCCGGCCACCCCGATTCCGCCCGCATCGCTCATGGTGGGGTCCCACAGCGTCATCGGCTTTTGGCTCGTGGACTGCCTGCGGACCGACCCGGTTCGTCTCGTCGCCGAGCCGTTGCGTGAACTCGTTGGGCTGGTTGTGTCCGGCGCTCTGGTGCCGCTGGAAGGGCCCTCCTATCCCTTGGTCGAAGCGGCACAGGCCCACCGTGACCTGCGCGAGCGGCGTCCCTTCGGCAAGGTCAGTCTCACCGTGCCGTAAGGCCCCTGGGAATCGGCCCGGGAATTCGGTCCGGGCTCTATCGCGCGGTACCTTCGGTGGATGCGGCTCCCCCTGTCCCTGGCGCTCGGCGCCGGCCTCGCGGCCGGTCTCGTTGCCGTCCCGGGGATCGCGTCGGCCGACCTAGGGCTGGGGCCGGTGGAACAGGTCTCCGCGCCGGGAATCGCCAGCGGTACGCCGCGCATCGCGGCCGGCGCCGATGGTCAGGCGTGGGCGGCGTTTACCGCGGTGGACTCATCGACCGGTGAGATGACCGTCCAGGTCACCGAGCGGCGCGGTGAGTTGAACTGGTCGGCTCCGACCGTCCTGTCGCGCCGCGGTGCGGACGCCAGTGCGCCGACTATCGCGGCGAATGACCACGGTGACGCCTGCGTGAGCTGGGTCGAGGAGTCCTGGGCACACAGGCGCCTTCAGGTGTCCTGTCACACGAGCACCGGCTGGGCAACGGCAACAGCGCTCGGCCCGCTGGCCGCCCGCATCGACAAGGTGGCGCTATCGGTGGCGGACTCCGGTAATGCGGTGGTCGCCTTCACCGCCACGAGCGCCACCCTGTCCGCCGAGTTACTACACGTGGCACGTACGACGGGTGGGCGGTGGAGCACCTCATCCGCCATTGATGTGGCGGACCTTGAAGTGGACTCGATCCGTGACGTGCACGTCGCGATCACCGGCGATGACGTCGCCGGAGTCGTGTGGCGCCGCGATGCGAGTGTTCTGTCATCGACCGCGGGCCCGACCGACGTCTGGACTCCCGCCGAGGTGGAGTACGCCGGCGAGGCCACAGCGGTCGCTGCCGGGTCGGTCGACGACCGATTGGTCGCGGCGTGGGCTGCCGATGACGCGGTCACCTTCAACGAACTTGGCCCGCCCTCGAGAGCACCCACGTCGGCGACATGGTCGGCCGACGTCGAGACGTTGGCGCTCGTGCCGCTTGATTCCGGGGTCGTTGTCTTCGCGGTGGACGCGGAAGGCTACGCGCGGGCGATGGCTGTCGATGCGAGCGGTGCAGCCAGTCGCCTCGACCTCGGTGCTGCCTCAGCCGGGCTGGTGCTGCGTCGCTCTGGATCGATGATTGATGTGGCCCTTCTTGATGACAGCCTCGGCATCGTCCTGACTACTCTTGTCGCCGATGGTTTCCCGTCACTTGGTGACATGGAAGCCGTGTCCGCGGACAGATCGGCCGATGTCGTCCTTAGCGATTCGCAGGCCCTCCTCGTGTGGGTCGACGAGGAGTCGCCCTCCTCGGTTCGCGCCGCACCGACCGTTGACGACCGGCCGGATCTCGAGCGGTGACGACGGCGTCTCCTGAAGGACTTGATCTCGACCGGGTCACTCCGTGGTTGGTCGACCGTGGGCTCCTTATCAGCTCCGTCCCAGTTCATGCCGAGCGCCTGTCGGGGGGACTGTCCAACGTCACCTATCTCGTCCATCAGGGCGATCATCGGTTCGTCGTGCGCCGCCCACCGCTGGGGCACGTCATGCCGACCGCGCACGATATGGCCCGCGAATACGCGGTCCTTGGCGGTGTGACGCGTGGCGGCTTCCGTGCGCCGACGCCGCTTGCTCTATGCGAAGACGTGGAGGTCAACGGCGCGCCGTTCCTCGTCATGGAGTTCGTGCCCGGACGCATCCTGTCCAGCGATCAGGCCGCTGCGGCGTTGGCACCGCACGACGCGTCAACGCTGTCGACTGAACTCATCGATGTACTGGCACAGTTGCATGAGGTCAGCGCGGTCGAGGTCGGACTGGCAGATCTTGGTCGACCCGAGGGCTTCCTCGCTCGGCAGGTGGCCCGCTGGGGCAAGCAGTGGGAGTTGTCCAAGACCCGTGAACTCCCAGCCATCGACGCACTCTTCGCCTGGCTTGATGATCGAGTAGCGACACTGCCATCTGACATGCCGTGGTCGATCGTGCACGGCGACTATCGACTCGACAACTGCATCGTGTCGCCCGATGCCCCGCGGATTGACGCCGTACTGGATTGGGAGATGGCGACCCTGGGGGATCCGCTCATGGACCTCGCGACACTGCTGGTCTACTGGTCCCGGCCCGGTGATGAGCGGCGGCACCAGATTCGATTTGCCGCATTCGTTACCGATCGCGACGGATTTTGGGACCGAACCGCACTCGTCGATCGCTACGCCGCCGTGAGCGGTCGCGATCTCGGTCACCTTGATGTCTGCCTCGCGCTCTCGGCCGTGAAGCTCGCGGTCATCATGGAGTCGATCCGCAAGCGCACCCTGGCCGGCCAGCAGCTCGGGGCCGGGACCGAGCTTGCGGACGGTATGGCCCTCGCGACCGATGCGCTGGTCGAGATCGGTGTGGCCGTGTCTGACGGTGGCGGGGTGGAGGCCCTGTCCTCCTAGGGATTCCCCGCGCCGATTGGCCGATGTGATGCCAGGCTAGGAGCCATGGATCTCGGGAAAACTCCTGATACTGACCTGTCCGCACGTACTCGTACCGGCCGCAAGGCGATCTGGCTGGCCGTGGCTGTGGCGATCGTCTGGCTGCTCATCGGCAGCGTCGCAGGACCACTCGCCGGCAAACTGAGCGAGGTGCAGGAGAACGACAACGCCACATTCCTACCGGCGTCAGCGGAGTCGACCCTGGTCTCGGATGAGGTGGCGAACTTCAACGAGGACAACGCCTTGCCGTTGCTCGTGGTCGTCACGCGACCCGACGGGGGACTTCTCACCCCCGAGGACTTCGCGCAGGCGCAGCAGTTCGTCGAGTCGATCCCCTCCTTGCCGGTCGGCGAGAACGGCACCGTTCAGGACTACCTCGCCCCGGAACCGATCGTGCCGATCCCGTCCCAAGATGGTGCAGCGCTGCTGATCAGCATTCCTCTGGACGCCGATCGCGCGACGGAGCGCCTCGGCGAGAGCGGCCTGGCGCTGCGCGCTGTCACGGAGTCCGTTCGCGACGCTGCCACGGCCTACCCCGACCTTCAGATCAATGCGACAGGTCCGGCCGGTCTCCTCACCGACCTCATTGCTGTGTTCGGCGCGATCGACACCACATTGCTCGGGGCCACCGCCCTCGTCGTCGCCATCATTTTGATCCTGGTCTACCGCAGTCCGTTCCTGTGGCTCATTCCGTTGGTAGCCGCGGCGATGGCCTTGTCGGCGGCCAGTGCGGTGGTCTACTACCTGGCCAAGTCAGATGTGCTGGTCCTCAACGGTCAGAGCCAGGGCATTCTCACGGTCCTCGTCTTCGGCGCAGGGACGGACTATGCCCTCTTGCTGGTCGCCCGATATCGAGAAGAACTGCATCGGCACGAGTTGCACACCGATGCGATGAAGTCCGCTCTGCGTGGTGTCGCCGAGCCGATTATCGCGAGCGCAGCAACCGTCAGCGTGGGCTTGATGTGCCTCTTGCTCAGTGAACTCAATTCCAACCGCTCGACCGGACCAGTCGGGGCCGCCGGTATTGCGGCTGCGCTGGTCGTCATGCTGACCTTCCTGCCAGCCCTGCTGGTGATCCCCAGCGTCGTTCTGCCGATCCTCGCCTTCGTCGTACCCACGGTCATCGGCCTGGGGCTGAGCTTCGTCACGGACCTGTCGATCCTGCCGTTCGTGGCGATCGGTGGCGTTCTCGCGCTCATCACGATCATCGGGTGGATCGTCTTCGGGATCCTGCGCATAGTGCGGCCGACGTGGGGGCCGTTCAACCGGCAGCGCTTCCCATCCGGCCGCTGGGCCTTCTGGCCCAAGGTGCCGCGCGATGACGAGGCCGATGAGCGAATGTCCGGGGTGTGGTCAAGGGTTGCTTCCGGTGTGGGGCGCCGTCCCCGGATCACCTGGGTCATCACCGCCGGACTCATGGTGGTTCTCGCCGGATTCTCCGTGACCCTCAAGGCCGATGGCATCACCACAAGCGACTCGTTCGTCAACGAGACCGACTCTGTGATCGGCCAGGAGGCGCTCGCCGAGCACTTCCCGGGGGGTCTTGGTACCCCGGCGATCATCATCGCGAATGCCGACTCCCTCGATGAGGTCGAGCAGGTCGTTGCGGACACCCCCGGTGTCGCGAGCGTGAGCGTGTACACGGGAGTTCCCGCGGGCGTACCTGGCGCGGAGCAAGCTCCCCCCAAGGTGGTCGACGGGCGCGTACAGATCCAGGCGACCCTGTCTGACCCGGCGGACAGCACGGCAGCGGAGGAGACGATCGCCGACCTTCGAGAGCGAACTCACGCCATCGAGGGCGCTGATGCTCTGGTGGGTGGGCAGACGGCTTCGCAATTGGACGTGGATCAGGCCTCGCTGCGCGATCGCAATCTGATCATCCCGGTCGTGCTTGTCGTGATCTTCCTCATCCTGGTGCTCCTACTACGAGCGATCCTGGCGCCGGTGATCCTCATGGGCACCGTCGTGCTGTCCTTCTTCGCCACCCTCGGTGTTTGTGCCGTGGTCTTCAACGAGGTCTTCAAGTTCGCCGGAGCGGATACGTCGTTCCCGCTGTTCGCGTTCGTGTTCCTCGTCGCGCTCGGCGTGGACTACAACATCTTCCTCATGACGCGTGTGCGGGAGGAGTCTGCCAAGTTGGGGACGCGACCGGGCATCCTCAAGGGCCTCACCGTCACCGGTGGCGTCATTACCTCGGCCGGCATCGTCCTCGCGGCGACATTCCTCGTGCTCGGCGTGCTCCCGCTCGTGGTGCTGCGCGAGGTCGGCTTCGCCGTCGCGATCGGCGTCCTCTTGGACACCTTCATCATCCGATCCACGCTGGTGCCAGCCCTGTCCTACGACATCGGTCGCAAGATCTGGTGGCCGAGCAAACTATCGAAGGCACCGGAAGTGCCGCGTGACGCAACGAAGGAGCCTGAGCCGGTCGGCTAGGACATGCGTGAGGTGAAGTCGTAGCTGGTCACGCGTAGCGAACCGATACGAATGGCGACCTCGTCGTCGATGCGCGACATGAGCCAGGTAGCCAGGGGGGCATCCCGGTCGCCAAGGTAGCGGTCGATGAGTCGGGGGAGGACGACCGCAGCCTGGTCCGCCGAGTGGAGCTCAGCGACAGCCGTGCCCCGAACGCCGCGATAGGGCGGGAGGTCGCCGGCCACCTCGAAACCGCACGCCGGACTTCGTCGTAGTCGCTTGGTGAGGAGTGCATCGAGCCGGGTGCAGCACCACAGTGCGTCATCGTCGTAGAGAAACCACAGCGACTGGACGATGGGGGCCTGGACGCCCGATGTAGCGAGGCGCACCGGGATCGCCGTTTCGGTGAGGAACCGCGTGATCTGCGTCTCATCCCAGGGGCCACTCACGATGTCCACGACGCGATCCTAGGGGGATCCTCGCGCGCCGACTTGCTTGTTGGCCGAGGCGGTTCGTACCGTCGAGAGCGATGAAACTCCTTTTCGCGCCCCTCACCGCAGCCGTCCTGTTCGTGACCGGCTGTTCGGCTGTCGATTCCGCCGTGGAGTTCGGCCAGGGTGCGATCGACGCCGGACAGCAGGCGGTAGAAGCGGGTCAGCAGGCGATCGACACGGGCCGAGAGGTCATCGACAGCGGCCGCGAGCTCGTCGACTCGGGCGGCGACCTGGTGGACCGGGGACAGGACATCGTGGGCGCGGTCGACGACCTGCAGGTTGCGTGCGATCTGCTGCGCGAGGCATCCGATCCGGCGACGCCGGTGGACGAGACCGTGTCGCTGATGCAGCAGGCAATGGCCATCGTCGGCGGTGTTGTCGCGGCCTACCCCGACACACCGGGGGTCTCGGACCTGGCCGCCGGTTTGCTCGCGGCGCGCCAAGCGCTAGAGATCGACCCCGAGGGTGCGGCACTCGCACTCGATCGTGCGACCGTCGAGTCAACCTGCTCACAACTTCCCTCGCTGCCGTAGATCCCCGTCGTGACTCGCACGCGGTGGATGTGCGTGGCCTATGTACGACGTAGCCGCGGGTGGGTCGCCGCTATGACCTCGGCGAGACGTTCATCGCGCACCTCGCTGAGTTCGGTGACGTGCCCGGCAAGGCCAGCGTCGGCTACACCTTGGACTAAGCGCGCGGTGGTTTCAGCGTCTAGGCGCGGGTCGCCCAGGTCGTCCCACCAGCGATTGAAACTGTCGGTGTAGCGATCACAGAAGGTCTGCAGACCGTCCTCGTCGCCACCGAGGTGGAACAGGGTTGTTGGCCCCATGACCGCCCAGCGCAAGCCTGGGCCGGAGGCGATGGCCGTATCGACGTCGGCGACAGACGCCACGCCTTCGTTCACCAGGTGGATCGCCTCGCGCCACAGCGCGGCCTGCAACCGGTTGGCCACGTGGCCGGGCACCTCGCGTTTGACCTCGATCGTCACCTTGCCGACGGACTCGTAAAACGCGCGTGCAGTGTCGACGACGCCCGGCGCGGTGCGCTCATTGCCCATGACCTCGACGAGGGGAATCAGGTGCGGTGGATTGAAAGGGTGACCGAGGACCAGGCGAGAGGGGTCCTGCCATCCGCTCTGCAACTCGCTGAGGGTGAGACCCGACGCCGATGACGCCGCGATGGCGTCGCTGGCGAGTGCTGGCTCGATCAGTGCGTAGAGCGCCCGCTTGATGTCTATGCGTTCGGGGACGCTCTCCTGGATGAAGGTCGCGCCTTTGACGGCCTCGGATGGGTCGGCGCCGAAGGGGAGCGGCGCGGTAGGTCGCTCTTCGGCGGTGAGGCCGAGTTGCTGCAGCATCGGCCAGGCCGAGTCGATCCCCTCGCGGACGACGTCCTCGACGTTGTCAGCAGGGTCGTAGACAGTGACGTCATGACCAGCAGCTAGGAAGAGGGCAGTCCAGCTGCGGCCGATGAGTCCCGCGCCCAAAACGGCGACCCTAGACCTTGACATGCTCCCGACCCTTCAACCCGAGTCGGTCCCGCGCCTCATCGGGAGTCGCGATGGTGTGGCCGAGGGATTCCACGAGTCCGCGAATCTTGGTCACCTGATCGGCGTTCGACGCGGCCAACTCACCGGGCCCGATCCACAGGCTGTCCTC
>JAYNIC010000086.1:0-1617 GCA_038108715.1 Candidatus Nanopelagicales bacterium
ACCCCAACGAGCCCAGCGCCAGTGTGCCGAGAAGCAGCAGGGGAAGGGCGAGGAGGTCTCCCGATTCCGGCCGCCAACCCAGGAAGGTAGCCGTGACGGCGAGGATGACGGCTTGGAGGGCAACGGTGGCGAAGGTAGCGAGTGCACGGGCCGCGAGGATTGACGTACGCGACAGCGGGGTGGTGGCGAGGAGGAGCAGGGCCCCCGAGCGCCGATCGAAGCCGATTCCTATGGCGAGGGAGGTGAATGCGCTCGACAGGACGGCGACCGCGAGGACGCCAGCCAGTGCTGTGTCGACGCGGGAGGCTCCCGGCGCAATGGTGAGGGGGACTGCGGTAGCGAGCGTGAGACCAACGAGCAGGCCCACGGGAATCAAGATGGTGAGCAGGAATTGCTCGCCGTTGCGTAGGAGGAGGCGCAGATCGAATCCCGACTGCAGAAGGACCAGGCGGGTTGTGGAGGGGCTCGTGGCACTCATCCTGGCGCCCCCCCGGTGAGTCGCTGGTACGCATCCGCCAGGGTTTCGCGACCGGCATTGATCCGGGTCGGCATTGCCGCGTGCTGTGCACACCAGGCCGAGACGGTCGCGAGGGTGTGCGGATCTGCCGAGCCCCAGACGCGGTATTCCCCGGGCGAGGACTCCTCCACGCGGCAGTTGTCGGGCAAGGCTCGAGCCAGCGCCTCGACGTCCAGATGGGCGCGAGCGGTGAAGTCGATGCGCTCCTCGGAGTCGGCAGTGAGCGATGCGACTGAACCGGTGGCGACGGCACGGCCGCCGGCGATGATCGTGACGTGGTCCGCGAGTCGCTCTGCCTCATCGAGGAGGTGGGTGGACAGGAGGACAGCCACCCCTTGACCCCGTAGCCGGTCCACGAGATCCGCTACAACGCCTCGTCCTTCGTGGTCGAGGCCCGAGGTGGGCTCGTCGAGCAGCACGAGGTCCGGTGATCCGACCAAGGCGCACGCAAGGCTGACGCGTCGACGCTCACCGCCGGAGAGGCGACGAATGGTGGTGCGGCCGAGGGCCCCGAGCTGGAGCGCCTTGATGAGCGGTTCGGCGGACTCCGGGTTTCGGCGAAGGGCGGCGACATGGCGGACGATCTCGGGGCCGTGGGCACCAGAGGGCAGGCCGTCATCTTGCAGCATCACGCCCACACGGTCGCGAGCCGATCGTTCGCCGGGCGCCGCATCCAGCACGCGTACGGTCCCCGAACTCGGCTGGACGAGGCCGGCGAGGGCGGCCAAGGTGCTCGACTTTCCTGCGCCGTTCGGACCGAGCAGGGCGGTCACGGATGCGGCAGAAACGGTGAGATCGAGGCCATCGACCGCTCGGCGCGCGCCGTAGGTGATGACCAGATCACGGGCGAGCGCCGCGGTCATGGGCCTACCTGGCGTGGCAGCAGCGGCAGCGCGATCGGTCACCGGGGGAGTCTAGGACGAGGCCGCCGGGGCCCCGCTGTTGCGCATCTGAGGATTTGCGACACACTAGGGGCATGAAATTCCCCGGGACCGGAACCGAGCGGGTCGCGCGCGCCCTGCTCGAGGGCGGCCCGGCGACCGCGGCAGAGCTGGCCCGCCGCCTCGAGCTCTCCCCGGGGTTGGTCCGCCGGCATCTGG
>JAYNIC010000086.1:1627-8725 GCA_038108715.1 Candidatus Nanopelagicales bacterium
ACTCTCACCGATCAGGGCTTGGTTGCGGCCAGCGAGCGTCGGCCCTTCGGCCCGGAGCCCGCACGTGGGCGTGGCCGACCCGCCCGCGTCTTTGCCCTGACCGATGCCGGAAGTCACGCGTTCGATCTCGGGTACGACGACCTGGCGCTTGCGGCAATGGCGTACCTGGAGGAGCAAGGTGGAGATGAGGCCCTTCGGGACTTCGCTCGCCAGCGCGCGGAGAGCATGATCGCTCGGCATGGATTCGTCGCCGAACTCCCGGTCGGCACGGATCGGCTCGACGCGCTGGCCACGGCACTCACGGCCGACGGGTTCGTGGCCAACACGGTCCAGACCGAGGCCGGGCCCCAACTGTGCCAGCATCACTGTCCGGTTCGCCATGTCGCTGCGCGATATCCGCAACTGTGCGAAGCCGAGACTGAAGCTTTCGAGAAGATCCTGGACTCGCATGTGCTGCGACTGGCCACAATTGGTCGCGGCGATGGCATTTGCACGACCTTGGTTCCCGCCCTCATGACACGGAGGAACACCGCATGACCGCATCAACACACCCGGAGTTGGATGGCCTCGGCCGCTATGAGTACGGCTGGCGCGACTCCGATGCCGCGGGGGCGACGGCCAAGCGCGGACTCAACGAGGACGTCGTCCGCGAGATCAGCGGGCTTAAGAGCGAGCCCCAGTGGATGCTCGACTTGCGCCTGAAAGGTCTGAAGCTCTTCGAACGAAAGCCGATGCCGACCTGGGGCTCCAACCTCAGCAACATCGACTTCGACACGATTAAGTACTTCGTGCGGTCCACGGAAAAGCAGGCCAATACCTGGGACGACCTGCCCGAGGACATCCGCAGCACCTACGACCGTCTGGGGATCCCCGAGGCCGAGAAGCAGCGCCTGGTCGCAGGTGTTGCGGCGCAGTACGAGTCCGAGGTCGTCTACCACAAGATTCGCGAGGACCTTGAGGAGCAGGGCGTGATCTTCCTCGACACCGACACCGGCCTTAAGGAGCATCCGGAACTCTTCCAGGAGTACTTCGCCTCGGTCATTCCGGTCGGTGACAACAAGTTCGCGGCGCTCAACACCGCGGTGTGGTCCGGCGGCTCCTTCATCTACGTCCCGCCGGGCGTGCACGTCGACATCCCGCTGCAGGCGTACTTCCGCATCAACACCGAAAACATGGGGCAGTTCGAGCGGACGCTGATCATCGTCGACGAGGATGCCTACGTCCACTATGTCGAAGGCTGCACCGCGCCGATCTATTCGTCGGACTCCCTCCACTCGGCCGTTGTCGAAATCGTGGTCAAGAAGGGTGGCCGCTGCCGCTACACCACCATTCAAAACTGGTCCACCAACGTCTACAACCTCGTCACCAAGCGCGCGGCCGCACACGAGGGCGCCACGATGGAGTGGATCGACGGCAACCTCGGTTCCAAGGTCACCATGAAGTACCCGGCCGTCTGGATGCTCGGCGAACATGCAAAGGGTGAAACCCTCTCGATCGCCTTCGCCGGTGAAGGACAGCACCAGGACGCGGGCTCCAAGATGGTGCACGCGGCTCCCAACACTTCTTCCACCATCGTCAGCAAGTCGGTGGTCCGCGGCGGGGGACGCACGTCGTACCGGGGACTGGTGCAGGTACTCGAGGGTGCGACCGGCTCGAAGAGCACGGTCAAGTGCGATGCACTCCTCGTCGATGACATCAGCCGCAGCGACACCTACCCGTACGTCGACGTCCGCGAGGACGACGTCGCGATGGGCCACGAGGCCACCGTGAGCAAGATCAGCGAGGAGCAGCTCTTCTACCTCATGTCGCGGGGCCTCACGGAGGACGAGGCGATGGCCATGATCGTCCGCGGCTTCGTCGAGCCGATCGCTCGCGAACTGCCGATGGAGTACGCCCTCGAACTCAATCGCCTCATCGAACTGCAGATGGAAGGAGCGGTCGGCTGATGTCCGCAACAGTCCCCGCGGTCGATCTGGCACCGCGGGTCCATTCCCGTGACGTGGCCGACCATCCGATCCCCAGCGGTCGGGAGGAGGAGTGGCGCTTCACGCCCCTCGCCCGTCTGCGTGGCCTGCACGATGGCACTGCTCTGCTCGACGCGCCCCCGAGCATTGACGTGACCACCACCGGATTCGGTGTCGAGACGGTCTCGATGAGCGATGCTCGTGTCGGATCCTCCCTGACCCCCTCCGACGTGATTGCTGCCCGGGCGATGAGTGCGGCCACTGAGGCCACGATTGTGTCCCTCCCAAGCGAGGGCACCGGTCACGCCGATGTCCTCATCGACGGTCGTGGAGCTGGAGCCGCGCACCTGGTTCTCGATTTCGGGCCGTTCAGCTCAGGGACCATACTCGTGCGTCATCGCGGCTCGGCCACGCTCGCGCAGTCGGTGGAGATTCGCGTCGCCGACAGCGCGTCGGCCACGGTCGTCTTCTGGCAGGACTGGGATCGCGACGCCGTGCATGCCGCAACGCATCACGCACAGCTGGGCCGCGACGCCCGGCTGATGATGGGTCACATCACCCTCGGCGGAGATCTCGTGCGCATCCTGCCGCAGGTGTCCTACTCCGGGACCGGGGGCGATGCTGAGCTACTCGGTCTCACCTTCGCGGACGCCGGACAGCACCTCGAAAGTCGCGTGTTCGTCGACCACGACACGCCCAACTGTCGCAGCTCCGTGCTCTACAAGGGAGCCCTGCAGGGCGATGGCGCGCACACGGTGTGGGTGGGCGACGTCCTCGTCCGTGCGGAGGCCACCGGGATCGACACATACGAGGTCAACCGCAACCTCATCCTGACCGATGGGGCTCGCGCTGATTCGGTGCCCAACCTGGAACTGGAAACCGGTGAGATCGTGGGTGCTGGTCACGCGAGCGCGACCGGACGGTTCGACGATGAGCAGTTGTTCTACCTCCAGGCCCGCGGCATCCCGGCTGAGCTCGCCCGTGTGCTCGTCGTTCGCGGCTTCTTCACCGATGTCCTCGGCCGCCTCGGCGTGCCGCAGATCGCCGATGACGTCATGTCCACGGTCGACTCGCGGCTCGGTATCGACCGCGCTGTGGCTGAAATCGTCGAGGAGGACTCCCAGTGAGCATGATCGACGTATGTGCCCTGGGTGATATCCCGGTCGACGGCGCAATCAGCGTGCAGGTCGGGGATCGACCGGTCGCCCTCGCCCGCTGCGACGGGGGTGTGTACGCCATCCTCGACATCTGCTCACATGCCGATGTCGCGCTGAGTGAGGGTGATGTCGACGACTGCAGTATTGAGTGTTGGCTGCACGGATCCCGATTCGATCTTCGTACTGGTGAGGCGCTGAGCCTGCCCGCCACGACCCCCGTCCCCGTCTTCGCCGTTGAGGTCACCGGTGAAGGCGATTCCGCCCGCGTGCTCGTTGCCGAGCACGCCGTTATTGCCGAATGAGCAGGAGCGTCATGTCCACCCTTGAGATTCACAACCTGCACGCCAGCGTCGAGACCGACGGCGGTGAGCGCGAGATCCTGCGCGGCGTCGACCTGACGGTCAGCAGCGGTCAGACCCACGCGGTCATGGGGCCGAACGGCTCGGGCAAGTCCACTCTCGCCTACGTCATCGCCGGGCACCCCAAGTACAACGTCACCGATGGGTCGATCACCCTCGATGGCGCCAACGTCCTCGACATGAGCGTTGACGAGCGGGCCCGGGCCGGACTCTTCCTCGCGATGCAGTACCCGGTGGAGATCCCCGGCGTATCGGTCTCGAACTTCCTGCGAACGTCGGCGACCGCGGTTCGTGGCGAGGCGCCCAAGCTCCGCCTGTGGATCAAGGAGGTCAAGGAGGCCATGGCGGGGTTGTCCATGGATCCGAGTTTCGCCGACCGAAGCGTCAACGAGGGCTTCTCCGGCGGCGAGAAGAAGCGCCACGAGATTTTGCAGCTCGAACTCCTCAAGCCGAAGATCGCCATCCTTGACGAGACGGACTCGGGCCTCGACGTCGACGCGCTCCGGATCGTGTCCGAGGGTGTCAATCGCTTCCAGGCCGACGGCACGACGGGCACCCTCCTCATCACGCACTACACCCGAATCCTGCGCTACATCCACCCTGACTTCGTGCACGTGTTCGTCGACGGTCGCATTGTCGAAAGTGGCGGACCGGAGTTGGCTACCCAACTCGAGGAGCATGGCTACGAGCGCTTCGTCAAGGCAGGTTCGCAGGCGTGAGCGTCACCTCCAGCGCGCCATCGCTAGACGCAGCCGCGCTGCGGGCGCAGTTCCCCATCCTGCACCGTTCGGTGCGCGGTGGCGGTCGCCTGATCTACCTCGATTCGGCAGCAACGACGCAAAAGCCGCTGGCCGTGCTCGACGCCGAACGCGACTACTACCTGACGAGCAATGCCGCCGTGCATCGTGGCGCGCATCAGCTGGCGGAGGAAGCGACGGAGGCGTTCGAAGGAGCACGTGCACGGATTGCGGCCTTTGTGGGGGCACAGGCCGATGATCTCGTCTTCACTCGCAATGCGACCGAGTCCCTCAACCTCATGGCTTATGCCTTCAGCAACGCCACCGCCAAGCACCGCATGGGTGCGCCACTGCCGGAGGGCGCGGAGCGGTTCATGCTGGAGCCGGGCGACGAGATCCTCGTCACGCAGATGGAGCACCACGCCAACCTCATTCCCTGGCAGGAGGTGTGCGACAAGACCGGCGCGGTCCTCCGGTGGATTCCACTTACTGAGGATGGTCGACTTGACCTCGACTCACTCGGATCGGTCCTGACCGACCGGACACGCGTGGTGTCGTTCACGCAGCAGTCCAATCTCCTGGGGACGATTAATCCTGTCGAGCCGATCGTGCGGGCCGCACGTGAGGTAGGGGCAGTGGTGATCCTTGACGCCTGTCAGTCGATCCCACACATGCCCATCGATGTCACCGCCCTCGGCGTGGATGCGGTGGCGTGGAGCGGACACAAGATGCTCGGTCCCACGGGCATCGGATGTCTTTGGGCACGACACGAAATCCTCGAGGCGATGCCGCCCTTCATCACCGGTGGTTCGATGATCGAAACCGTGACGATGGAGCGGTCTACTTTCGCTGAACCGCCCAAGCGATTTGAGGCCGGTGTGCCCATGGTGGCGCAGGCCGTGGGCCTGGCGGCCGCCTGCGACTTCCTCGCGCGGATCGGGATGCATCGAGTTGCCGATCACGAACATCGACTCACCGCCCATGCCCTGGAACGGCTCGCAACAGAGCCTGGAGTTCGAGTGGTCGGCCCAACCGACAATGTCATGCGGGGGAGTGCGGTGTCCTTCGTCGTCGATGGGGTGCACCCCCACGATGTCGGGCAGATTCTGGACGATCGCGGTATTGCGGTACGTGTTGGACATCACTGTGCGTGGCCAGGCTGCCGAGCGATGGAGGTGCCGGCGACAACCCGCATGTCGCCGTACATCTACAACGACATCGACGACATCGACGCGTTTGTGGATGCACTGGCCGACGTTCGACGCGTCTTCGGGATGGGCTGATGGAAGACCTGTATCAAGAGATCATCCTCGACCACTACCGCAATCCTCAAGGGCGCGGCCTGCGTGAGCCTTTCGAAGCGCAGGTTCACCACGTAAACCCCACCTGCGGCGACGAGATCGACCTGCGGCTGCACCTCGAAGAGCGAGACGGCGTGCTGACCGTGGCCGATGTTTCCTACGACGGGCAGGGCTGCTCGATCTCCCAAGCATCCGCCAGCGTGCTCTATGAAAACGTCAACGGTCTGCCGTTGGCCGACGCGATGTTCGCCCTGGATCGATTCGCCGAGATGGTCACGTCCAAGGGCGAGATTGCCGGCGACGAGGAGGTCCTGGGGGATGCCGTTGCATTCGGCGGAGTGGCGAAGTACCCCGCGCGCGTGAAGTGCGCGCTCCTGCCCTGGCTGGCATGGAAAGACGCCGTCGTGCAGGCTACGGAAACTCAACAGGGAGGCTCAGCGTGAGCGAGGAGACGACGACCGCGACCAGCGTCGCTGCGAACGACATCTGGGAGGCCATGAAAGATGTGGTCGATCCTGAACTGGGCATCAACGTGGTCGACCTGGGTCTGGTGTACGACGTGCACGTCGAAGAGGGGGGCAGCGCCACGCTCGACATGACGTTGACCTCGGCTGCCTGCCCTTTGACCGACGTTATCGAGGACCAAACCCGGGCCGCCCTGGACGGCCTGGTCGACGGCTTCGCTATCAACTGGGTGTGGATGCCGCCATGGGGTCCGGACAAGATCACCGACGACGGTCGGGAGATGCTGCGTGCGCTCGGCTTCAACGTCTAGGCGTACGCTCATGGCCTTGTGATCACCGCCCAGGCCCTCGAACTACGTGCCGGTGCCCGGCTCTTGCTCGCCGAGGGCTCGGTGCGCGTTGGCCCGGGTGACCGGATTGGGCTGGTGGGACGCAACGGCGCTGGCAAGACCACCCTCACCAAGGTGCTTGCGGGAGAGGCAATTCCCGCGGCGGGCACCGTCTCGCGTAGTGGCACCGTCGGCTACCTCCCGCAGGATCCGAGGACAGGTGACCTGCATGTCACGGCCCGAGATCGCATTCTTGGTGCCCGGGACCTGGCCGAGTCCGCAGGACGAATGCGCATCGCCAGCGAACGTATGGGCTCAGGTGATGATCAGGCCCAGGCCAAGGCGATGAGGGCCTACGACGCGGCACTAGCCGAGTTCGAATCTCGCGGTGGCTATGCGGCAGACTCGGTGGCGGCGGGTCGCGCGGCATGTGGGGGGTTGCCCGCGCGAGCCCGCCCCCACGCGCCCCTCAGGCTGTCCGGGGGACAGCGGCGACGGGTGGAGTTGGCCCGGATTCTGTTTGGGGGCTACGACGTGCTGTTGCTCGATGAGCCGACCAACCATCTCGATGCGGATAGCATCAACTGGCTACGACGATTTCTCGCCTCCTATCCCGGCGGCTTCGTCGTGATCAGTCACGATGTCGGGTTGTTGGATGCCACGGTCAATCAGGTGCTCCACCTCGACGCTAATCGGGCCGAGATCGACGCCTACTCCATGGGTTGGTCGGCGTATTTGCAGCAGCGCGAGGTCGACGAGCGACGTCGCAAGAGGGAGCGCGCGAACG
>JAYNIC010000087.1:0-8648 GCA_038108715.1 Candidatus Nanopelagicales bacterium
CACCGAATGGGCGACCGTGCCCTGCCCGCGCTGTGGTCGCGATGACGCCCAGCGGGACCCGGACACGATGGACACCTTCGTCGATTCCTCCTGGTACTACCTGCGCTATCTCGACCCGCACAAGGAAGATGGGCCCTTCGACGTGACGGAAGCCCAGAAGTGGATGCCGGTCGATCAGTACGTCGGCGGGGTGACGCACGCGATCTTGCACCTGCTCTACAGCCGCTTCTTCACCAAGGTCCTGTTCGACATGGGCATGGTCGACTTCACCGAGCCCTTCACCCGGCTGCTCAATCAGGGCATGGTCGTCATGGACGGCTCCGCGATGAGCAAGTCGCGCGGCAACCTGGTCCGGCTCTCTGATGAGTTGGCCGTGCATGGAGTTGATGCCATCCGCCTCACGATGGTCTTCGCCGGCCCACCCGAGGACGACATCGATTGGGCCGAGGTCTCGCCCGCGGGCTCCAAGAAGTTCCTCGCCCGTGCCTGGCGGCTGGCCCAGGATGTCACCAGCGACCCGGGGATCGATCCCACCACCGGCGATCTCGAACTCCGCAAGATCACCCATCGAACGCTGCACGACGCTGAGCAGGCGATCGAGTCGTTCCGCTTCAATGTCGCCGTCGCCAAGGCGATGGAGTTGGTCAACGCCACCCGCAAGGCCATTGACTCCGGGTGCGGACCCGCTGACCCAGCCGTTCGTGAAGCCACCGAGGCCGTGGCGATCCTGTTGAGCCTGTCCGCGCCTTACACGGCTGAGGACATGTGGCGTCTGTTGGGTCACGCGCCCTCGGTGGCACTGGCCGGCTGGCCCACGGTGGATCCGGCGCTGCTGGTCCAAGACTCAGTCACCTGCGTTGTGCAGGTGGCGGGCAAGGTCCGTGATCGCATCGAGGTCTCCCCGGACATCGCCGAGGATGCGCTGCGTGAGCAGGCCCTTGCCTCCGATGCCGTGGTCAAGGCACTCGAGGGCCGAGACATCAAGACCGTCATCGTGCGCGCACCCAAGCTCGTCAACGTCGTCCCGGCATAGTTGTGGATGCCGGGGCAGCCTCGCCCACTCTCCGGGCTGGCCACGTGACCTTGCGCGAACTGTCCCTGAACGACGTCGACGACATGACGGTGGCGTGCCAGGACGCCGAGATAGCGCGATGGACGACGGTGCCGTCGCCCTATGAGCGCGAGCACGCCCTTGCCTTCGTCGAACGTCGTACCGGCACGCCGGTTGACACCGAGCGCATGCGCTGGGGCATCGAGGTCGAGGGACGCTGGTGCGGCAACATCTCGCTGCGCCATGACGACGCGGGTTTGGCGGAGATCGGCTTCCTCGTCGCGCCGTGGGCCAGGCGCCAGGGAGTGGGCAGCCTTGCGGCCTGGCTGGTGTGCGACTGGGGCTTCCGCGAAGGTGGGCTCGAGGTGATCACCTGGCATGCCGTCGTGGGCAATGAGCCGTCGCGGAAGCTGGTTGAGCGGGTGGGATTCCACGTCATGCCCGCAATTGCGCGACGCCGGATGTTTCACCGTGGCGAGCGGGTGGACGTCTGGATGGGTGACCTGTTGCCCGACGATCTCGTCTCGCTCGACTCACTGCTGTCCGGTCCCGAGGCGCCCCCGTGATCGAACTCTCCGGTGACGAGGCTCGACGTGCCGCCCTCTGGGCGCAGGGCCTGCTCGGTGCGCGACCGACACCCAAGTCACCCGGGAAGCGCGAAGAGTCAGTCATCGAGATGCTGGGGCATCTCGGTGCGGTGCAGCTCGACACGATCTCCGTACTGGCACGATCGCATGAGCTCGTCGCCTACGCGCGGCTCGGCGCGGTGGGCCGCAACGCGGTAGAGGCCGCGTACTGGAACGGTGATACGGCGTTCGAGTACTGGTCCCACGCGGCATGCATCCTGCCCATGGCCGAGTGGCCGTGGTTCGCCTTTCGCCGTCGGGACTATGCGCGCAAGGGGGAGCGCTGGCACGGAGTTCCGCGCACGTCGCTCACTGCCATCACCGACCGGCTGCGGGCCGAAGGGCCCCTCACCACACGCGACTTGGGCGGCGCCAAGAAGAGTGCTGACTGGTGGGATTGGTCGGACACGAAGATTGCGGTGGAGTGGCTGCTCGATCTCGGCGAGGTTGTGGTCACTCAGCGCACCGGTTGGCGCCGGGTCTACGACCTGCCTGAGCGAGTTGTGCCGTCGGCTCTGCGTCAGTGGACCGGGTGGGGCGACGCCGATGGCATCCACGGACCCGACGACAGCGAATGCCTGCGACGGCTCACCGAGTTCGGCGGGCACTCCGTCGGCGTCGGCACCGCCGGTGACATCGCCGACATTCATCGACTCGGCGTGAACGACGTCAAGGCGCACATGGCTGACACCGACCTGATCGAGGTCAGCGTGGCCGGCTGGGGTCAGCGCGCCTGGGCCTCGCCGCAGGCTCTGGAATGGCTGGGTACGGCGTCGCGCACGAGATCCCGCACGACCCTGCTCTCGCCCTTCGACTCGCTCATCTGGAACCGCGAGCGAATGGAGCGGGTTTTCAACATGCCACACCGCATCGAGGCCTACACGCCAGCCGCCAAACGCGTCCACGGCTACTTCGCCATGCCGGTCCTCCACGGGGGGCGGCTGGTGGGTCGCGTGGATCCCGCGCGTACCCGTGATGCCCTCGTGGCCAAGCGGGTGACGTTGGAGACCGGGCGCGCAGGAGAACCGGTGCGTGGCGCCCTTGAAGGCACGGCGCGGGCGCTTCGCGAAGCCGCTGCCTGGGTAGGAGCGCAGGAGGTCCGGGTCGAGGACGTACGCCCGCGATCGGCAGCGGCCGCACTGCGCCGAAGTCTGGCCGACTAGCCTGGTCGGGTGCCCGTCGCCCTCGTCACCGACTCCACGGCCTACCTGCCGAGTGAGTTGCTGCGCGACTCCGGCATCACCGTGGTGCCCGTTCAGGTGATCGTCGGTGGCCGGGCGTACGACGAGACCACCGATGCGGCCGGGGTGCGTCGCGTGGCGGATGCCCTGCGTGCCTGGCAGCCGGTCACGACGTCCCGGCCTGCGCCGGAACGATTCCGGCAGGCCTTCGCCGCTGCCGCGGCGGGCGGCGCCGACGCCATCGTGTGTGCGACGCTGTCGTCGCGGATGTCCGGCACCTTCGAGTCTGCAGAACTCGCCGCGAAGGAGTTCGACATCCCCGTCCTCTTGGTCGACAGTCGGACGGTTGGCATGGGACTGGGGTTCGCCGTTCTCGCGGGAGCGCAGGCGGCAGCTGCGGGTGCCTCAGCGCATGACGTGGCCGACCTCGTCGAGCGCAAGGCGCGCGAGTCGACCTCGCTGTTCTACGTCGACACCCTTGAGTACCTTCGCCGCGGCGGACGGATCGGCGCCACGCGCGCGGCAGTGGGCCAGGCCCTGCAGGTCAAGCCGATTCTGCAGATTCTCGACGGCGAGGTCGTACCACTGGAAAAGGTCCGCACGGCATCCAAGGCGATCGCACGACTTACCGAACTCGCACTGGCCGCGACGCTGGGACGTTCGGTGGAGATCGCCGTTCAGCACCTCGATGGCGATGAGCGGGCCCGCGATCTCGCCCGGTCCCTCATTGACTACCTGCCCGGCACCCGCATCGTGGAGTGCCCGCTTGGCGCGGTGGTCGGGGCTCACACCGGCCCCGGCATCGTTGCGGTGGTCGTCTCGCCCCTGCTCGGCCACCAAAACTCCTAGGCGCCCCACAACCGCACCGCCGACGCGCGGTTGTCCCCAGGGTCGGACGACGCCCCTCATCCCCAGACCGGGTGATGCGCGGGCCGCTGCGACCACGGGTTCCTAGCGTGCGACGGTGACCTGGAGTCCCCGTGCCGTGCGTGCACTCGCTGCCGGTTTGGCCGCGTTGCTCCTGGTCGTGGGCTACTGGTGGTGGGCCGGCCGTGCCCGTTCTGTCATCCCCCTTCCCGAAGAGAGCGCGGTTTCGGTCGACGACAGCGGGCTCGTGGCCCAGGTCGTCGTACATGTCGCCGGCAAGGTGCGTCAGCCCGGGGTCGTCCGGTTACCTGCGGGCTCGCGCGTCATTGATGCAGTCGAGGCGGCGGGGGGTGTGCGTGCCGGTGCCCATGCCGGAGACATCAACCTTGCACGAACTCTCACCGACGGTGAGCAGATTGTGGTTGGTCGGCGTTCGGGCACTGACGTGGATGGCAAGAGCGCGAGTAACGCCTCAGGCTCGGGCGAGGCGACGTCGACGCTGGTAGACATCAACACGGCGACGACGAGCGAGCTTGAATCCCTGCCCGGAATCGGCCCTGTCCTCGCCGGGCGGATCGTCCAATGGCGAACGGACAACGGGCCGTTCACCGCCGTCGACGTACTCGGTGAAGTCTCGGGCATTGGCGAGTCGCTGCTTGAGCAATTGCGGCCGCTTGTGCGCGTATGAAGGGGCGGAGCGGGGGAGTATCGGCGAGCCTGTCCTGGCGACTCGTCCCGGGGGCCTTGCTGAGTTGGCTCGTCGTGTGGGTACTGCTCCTGCAGATTGAGCACATCTCGCCCGCGGCCGTGGCTGGTGCGGCCGCCCTGGCGCTGCTGACGGCGGTTCTACTCTCCCTCGGCGGCGTTGTTCGTTCGGAGGCCGGCGCGACACGGTCCGGGGAGGTCCGCCGCTCGGCAGCCGCAACCCTGCTGATCCTTGCCGCCGCGCTTGCATCGACGGCCGCCTACGTCGCTGGCCTCACGACCGGGCCGGTCCGGGACAACATCGGGCGCCGGGTGGTGGCCGACGTCTCGGTGGTGGGGGACCTTCGGATGCGCCCTGGTGTCACACCGTGGCAGGCCGAGCCCGTCCTGGACGCGAGGGCGCACCTGTCATATCTGCAGGTGAGCGGGCAGGAGTGGGAGGTGGGGGCTCCGGTCCTCCTGCGTATGCCACCGGAGACCGCCCCCGAGGTCGGAGCGCTGCTTCGGATCACCGGCACATTGCGCGACGGCGATGCCCTACGCGGCTTCGCCGCGACGATCGCTCCGACGTCGGTCACGCAGATCGAACCGCCGGGGCTACTCGGACGCATCGCCGGCGACGTACGTCGTTCGCTCACTGCGGCGCTAGAGGGCGGTGAGCCACGCGCGGCGGCACTTGTCGCCGGCCTTGCGGTGGGAGATGAGACGGTCCAACCTCCCGAACTCGCGGACCAGATGCGTGTCTCTGGGCTGTCGCACCTGACCGCCGTATCGGGGGGCAATACGGCGTTGGTGGTGGGCGCCGTTGTCGCCGTCGCGGCCCTGTTCGGGGTTGGACTCGTCGGCCGTGTGGGCGCAGCTGTTCTGGCCCTGGGCCTTTTCGTCGTCGTGGTCGGTCTGCAACCGAGCGTTCTGCGAGCTGCTGTCATGGGTTTCGTCGCGCTGCTCGCGATACTCGCAGGCGGGCGGCGAGATGCCCTGGCCGGACTGGCCTTCGCCGTCGTGGTCTTGCTCATCGTGTCGCCGGGGCTCGCGGCCTCCTGGGGCTTCGCCCTGTCGGTGTGGGCTACCGCGGGTCTGGTGCTGCTCGCCGGGCCGCTCGCCGAGCGCCTGTCGGGTACGTCGAAGCGCACGCGCGTTGTCGTCAGCGCGCTGGCGCTCACCGCAGCGGCGCAGATCGCGACGGCGCCTCTCGTTGCCGCCTTCGGCAACGGGTTGAGCCTGGCGGCGATTCCGGCCAACCTCCTCGCCGCTCCGGCGGTTGCTCCGATCACGATCCTGGGGTTGCTCGCTGCCCTGGTTGGCCTGGTGTGGCCGACCGGTGCCCATCTCCTGGCGATGCTGGCCGAGCCGCCCGCCGCCTGGATCGCGCTGGTTGCCCAGGTCAGTGCCGATCTGCCGCTCGCCACCCTGCCATGGCCCGGTGGATGGGCGGGTGCCCTGCTCGGGTTGGCCGCCTCCAGTGCCCTGGCGTACTGGATTCGTCGTCGCCGTGGGCGCCATGAGCGGATCCATCGCGGTCGGGTAGGAGTCGTGCTGGCCATGATGCTCGCGGGCATCGTCATCTTTGGGTTGCGTTTACCCGACCGCACCGGATGGCCGCCCCCGAATTGGGTCATGATCGCCTGCGACGTGGGCCAGGGAGATGCCGTGGTGCTGCGAGGGGACACCGGCACTGTCGTCGTGGATGCCGGACCGGACCCGGAGGCGGCCGCGCAGTGTCTGGATGACCTCGCCGTCAGTCGTGTGGACCTCCTTGTCCTGACGCACCCACACCGCGACCACGTGGGCGGGGTGCCCGGTGTGCTCAATGGTAGGACGATTGGGGCCGCGACCATCTCACCGCTGCGCGAACCGGTGGATGGGGCGCGTAGCGTCGACGGTTGGCTCGCCGGTGTGCCGGTCGAGATCGCCTCGGTCGGACGGACCAAGGATGTCGGAGGCATACGTCTCACGACTCTGTGGCCGGGGCGCATCATCCGTGGACCCGAGTCGGCCCCGAACAACGCCAGCGTTGTGCTCCTCGCAGAGGTTCGCGGCATCCGCATCCTGCTGTTCGGCGATGTGGAGACCGCCGCGCAGGTGGCGCTGCGTACGACGTTCACGGTGCAGGGGGTTGACGTCGTCAAGGTGCCGCATCACGGATCGCGGCTCCAGGACCCCGCGCTCGCGGCATGGACTGGTGCACGACTGGCCATCATCTCCGTGGGTGCGGGCAACGGCTACGGGCATCCGGCGCCGGAGACACTGCGCCAGTGGGAGTCGACGGGAGCGGTGGTCGCGCGAACCGACGAGGTGGGTGACATCGCCGTCGTGGTGGAACCGGCGCTCGGATTCGTGACGCGGTAGAACGGAGGACTAGTTCTGCGGACGCAGGCTCGAGTGATGCGTGGCGATGAGCCAGCGGCCGCGGTTGTTCTTCTCCCAGACAAAGGTGAATCGGGCGGGTGCCTTGACGGCTTTGCCGGAGGCGTCGGTGTAGTGGAAGGTGTAGAGGCCAGATGCCCAGCGGGTGCCGCGCACGCCGCCGCTGGCGAAGGTCTGCGTGGTCACGCGCAAGTTGTCGTAGCAGTTCAGTGCGTCGAAGTAGCCCTCGATGTTGTCGCGACCGATCACCTCATCGGTGAACGTCGCGAGAAGGACCCCGCGTCCGCGGTACAGGGCGGCCGAATCGGCTCCGTCGCAGGTGCCCGCTGAGGCGGCCAGGGTGGAGGTCCACGTGTCGTACAGGGATCGCGAGGATACTGCGGCGTTGGCCGGGCTGGTGGCAAAGCTCAAGCCGGCGAGAGCAAGCAAGGAAGCGGTCAGCAGTCTGAGTGTGCGCATGAGGGGCCTTCCGTCGATGTCAGTAGCTCCCACGCTAGGGATGAAACAGTGTCCGATATCGGAGTCTTGCGGGATCGACTACTTCGGCTCGGCCCTGGACGCCGTACGGACAACGTAGTCCTCGAGTTCGTGGAGCTTCTGATCGCTGTCGAGCGCCTCACCCCGTCGCATGCCGCCTTTCATGGCGACGTCGAGATCGCTGAGCATGACGGTGGCGCGGGCGATGCGATCGGGCCGCCATCGCTTGGCGCGGGCACGGACGTTGCGCAACTGCCAGTCGAACTTGATGCCGGTCTCGGCCATGGCATCGGCCTGGCTGATCGTGCTGGGGAGTGATTGGACCTTGGCCAGATTGCGCAGCCCGCTCGCGATTGCCGCTGTCACCGCCGGGCCCACTCCGCCGCGTCCGATATTTTCCGCGGACCAGCGCAGATCACGCAGCGCATCAACGGGCCGCTGGTCCCAGACGGCGTCAGAAATCCGGTAGCCCTGCATGTCAGCGACACCAGCGAAGTAGGTGCGCACGTGCTCCTCGGTGATCGGTCCGGACTCGACATCGGCGCACAGTTGATTGATTGCTCCAACCAGCAGGGGAATGTCGTGGCCGATGGCCTCATGGAGGGTGCGCAGCGCCTCGGGGGACATCTTGCGGCCATGCCGGCGTACCTCTGTGGCGAGGAACTCCAAGGTGGCCTTGCCCTTCTTGATCGCCGGGCAGGCCACCTCTTCGGCTCCCGCCGAGCGCAGCGCGGTGAGGTAGCGCTTGCCCTTGACGCCGCCCGGATGGATGACCGCAAGCGCGACTGCCTCGGGTGGCTCAGCCAGTGCCTGCTCGAGGACGGCAAACGTCGGATCCTCGAACTGGTCGGCGCCGCTGATGATGATGAGGGTTGGTTCGCCGAAGAGGGTGGGGCTCAGTGCTTCGAGGAGATCTGCCTTGGCGTCGTCATCGCCGAGGAAAACCTCGCGGCGATCGGGGTCGCTGCCGAACGCCGTGCGGGCGGCCGCGCGTGCGTCGCCGATTGCGCGATCGACGAGCACCTGCTCCGAACCCACGATCAGGGTCAGGGGGAGGTTGGCCACGGCGACAGCATGCCACGCCGGGCCGACGACTCAGGGGCCATCGACAATGACGAAGGCCCCGTCCTACGGGACGGGGCCTTTCGAAGTGAACGGGGGTTACAGCGCGGCGGCCTGTGCCGAGATCGCCGACTTGCGGTTTGCCGCCTGATTCTTGTGGATGACGCCCTTGCTGGCGGCCTTGTCGAGCTGACGGCACGCCTCCTGGGCGAGCTCATTGGCCTTGGCGGTGTCGCCGGCCTCGGCGGCCTCGCGGACGCGGCGGATGTGCGTCTTCAGGGACGACTTCACGCCCTTGTTGCGCTGCCGCGC
>JAYNIC010000088.1:0-5373 GCA_038108715.1 Candidatus Nanopelagicales bacterium
CAGGATGTTCGGGTCCTCCAGCACCGCCTCCATTCGTTCGGAGTCGGTCACGAAATACGGCGAAATGTAGCCCTTGTCGAACTGCATGCCCTCGGTGAACTCCAGGCCCATCTCGGCCACAGAGGATTCCTCAACGCTAATCACGCCGTCCTTGCCGACCTTGTCGAAAGCGTCAGCGATCAGCGAGCCAACCTCAGCATCCTGCGATGAGATGGTGGCCACCTGGGCGATCTCGTCGCGACCCTCAACCTCACGGGCGCCCGAGTCGAGTGCCTCGCACATGGCGGTGACAGCCGCGTCCATGCCGCGCTTCAGCGCCATGGGGTTGGCTCCGGCGGCCACCTGACGCAGGCCTTCCTTGACCATCGCCTGGGCAAGAACCGTTGCCGTCGTCGTGCCGTCGCCAGCGATGTCGTTGGTCTTGGTCGCAACCTCTTTGACCAGTTGTGCACCGAGGTTCTCGTAGGGATCCTCGAGCTCCACCTCACGGGCGATGGTCACGCCATCGTTGGTGATGGTGGGCGAGCCCCACTTCTTGTCGATGACGACATTGCGTCCGCGCGGCCCGAGGGTCACCTTGACGGTGTCGGCCAACGCATTGACGCCGCGCTCAAGGCTACGCCGAGCGTCCTCGTCGAATTCCAGGATCTTAGGCATGGGGGTCCTTTGCTTGCGAAGTATCGAAGGTCTAGCGGAAGGAGCGAAGAACTGTGTCCACCTCGGCCGATCTGGTCGGTTCTGACAGGGTCAGACCGGCCAGATCGGCGCGTGGAGTGCGAGAACCTACTTCTCGACGACCGCGAGCACGTCGCGTGCCGAGAGGATGAGGTACTCCTCGTTGTTGTACTTGACCTCGGTGCCGCCGTACTTCGAGTAGATGACGACGTCGCCGACCTTGATGTCGAGCGGGATGCGCTTGTCGCCGTCCTCGTCGAAGCGACCCGGGCCCACCGCCAGGACCTTGCCCTCCTGGGGCTTCTCCTTGGCGGTGTCGGGAATGACCAGGCCAGAAGCCGTGGTCTGCTCGGCGTCGAGGGTCTGCACGAGGATGCGATCCTCGAGCGGCTTGATGGAGACCGACACGGTGATGTCCTCCGAGTTGATGGATGGATGGTCGAGTCGCCCCGTCGTCGCGGTGCCGGTTTGACCCAGAGGGCGAGGTGCCCCCACCCCCGAGTCCGCGTCCTACCGTTCGCCTGAACTAGCAGTCAACGGGCTCGAGTGCTAGGTATCAGAGTAGGGGGCGATTAGCACTCCGTCAATTCGAGTGCCAGCGATGCCGGGCCTGACGGCGAAGGCCCGACCGCGCTTTCGGACTGCGATCGGACGCGTCCGCTGACAAGGGGCGCAGGCGCCCGCCTCCCTCACGAGCCATGGTCTAGGTTGAGGCCTGCGATCTCGTCGGAAGGTGGAAACACGGTGTTGATCGGAGTGCCCCGGGAGACCAAGTCGGGGGAGACACGCGTGGCAGCCACGCCAGCCACCGTCGAGCAGTTGATCAAGCTCGGCTACGAGGTCCTCATCGAGTCCGGCGCCGGCGCCGGCTCGTCGTTCCCGGACGAGGCGTATGCCCAGGCGGGGGCGACCCTCGGTACGGCCGGACAGGCGTGGGGCGCGCCCATCGTCTTCCATGTGAACCCGCCCAACAACGAACAGATCGCCCAACTGATGCCGGGCGCCTACCTCATTTCGATGATGGCCCCCGCGCAGAGTCCGGACCTGCTCACCGCACTTGCCGAGCGAGGGGTCATCGCCCTCGCGATGGAAGCCGTCCCCCGGATCTCCCGTGCTCAGTCGATGGACGTTCTCAGTTCCATGGCCAACATCGCCGGCTACCGGGCGGTGGTCGAGGCGGCCAACGTCTTCGGCCGATTCTTCACCGGGCAGGTCACCGCGGCCGGCAAGGTTCCTCCCGCGAAGGTCCTCGTCGCCGGTGCTGGCGTCGCCGGTCTCGCGGCCATTGGTGCCGCCGGATCCATGGGAGCCATCGTCCGTGCCACCGACCCGCGCCCGGAGGTCGCCGACCAGGTCAAGTCGCTCGGGGGTGAATATCTCTCGATCGAATCTGCCGAAACGGAGGTCAGCGCCACCGGCTACGCCAAGGAGATGGGTGACGACTACAAGGCGCGCGAGGCGCAGTTGTACGCCGATCAGGCCAAGGACGTCGACATCGTCATCACGACCGCGCTCATTCCCGGCCGACCCGCTCCTCGCCTGCTGACCGCAGACATGGTGGCCTCGATGAAGCCCGGCTCGGTCATTGTTGACCTGGCCGCCGCCAACGGCGGCAATGTGGAAGGTTCCCAGCCGGACGAGGTCGTCGTCACGCCCAACGGCGTGACGATCATCGGCTACACCGATCTCGCTGGACGGCTGCCGGCCCAGGCCTCGCAGTTGTATTCCACCAACCTGGTGAACCTGATGAAACTCCTGACGCCCGGCAAGGACGGCGTACTCGTCCTGGACTGGGACGACGTCGTACAGCGCGCGATCACCGTCGCCAGGGACGGCGTGGTGACCTGGCCGCCGCCGCCCGTAGAGGTCTCCGCAGCGCCCAAGGCAGCACCCGCGCCAACGACGCCCGCGGCAACGCAGGACAAGCCACCACCACGTCCGGGGCGACGATATGCGCTGGTCGGCATCGCCGCCGCGGTGCTCCTGCTCATCACGGCCGCGACACCGGCCCAACTCACCTCGAACATCACCGTGTTCGTCCTCGCCATCGTCATCGGCTTCTACGTCATCGGGAACGTGCACCATGCGCTGCACACACCGCTGATGTCCATCACCAATGCGATCTCCGGCATCATCATCGTCGGCGCCCTCTTGCAGGTGGGCACCGGCAATACGATCGTCACGGTCCTCGCGGCGATTGCCATCCTGATCGCGAGCATCAACATCTTCGGAGGCTTCGCGGTCACGCGCCGAATGCTGGAGATGTTCCAGCGATGACCATCGAATCCTTGGCCACGGGGGCCTACCTCGTCGCAGCACTTCTGTTCATCATGAGCCTTGCCGGGCTCAGCAGGCACGAGTCCGGCAAGCAGGGCATCTGGTACGGCATCGTGGGCATGGGCATTGCCCTCATCGCCACCGTCGCCCTCGCCGTCGAAGGCGGCCACCACGGCCGCATGACCACGATCGGCATCGCCCTGATGATCATTGCCGTCATCCTCGGTGCCGCGGTCGGCCTGTGGCGGGCCCGCGTGGTCGAGATGACCGGCATGCCCGAACTCATCGCTCTGCTGCACAGTTTCGTCGGACTCGCCGCCGTCCTCGTGGCCTGGAACGGCTACCTCATGGTCGAGGCCCAAGGCGATGCGCAGACCGAAATCGCCCCCGATCTACTCGGCATTCACCACGGCGAGGTCATCGTCGGCCTCTTCATCGGCGCCGTCACGTTCACCGGATCGATCGTCGCCTACCTGAAGCTATCGGCCAGGATCTCCTCCAAGCCGATGATGCTACCGGGCAAGAACGCTCTCAACGTCGGTGCGCTGGCGGTGCTGCTGGGTCTGACCGTTTGGTTCGTCATCACTCCCGACCTCTGGATCCTTGTGGCCGCCACCGTCATCGCGTTGCTGCTCGGCTGGCATCTGGTCGCCTCCATCGGCGGCGGCGACATGCCCGTCGTCGTATCGATGCTCAACAGCTACTCGGGATGGGCAGCGGCAGCCTCCGGCTTCCTACTCAACAACAATCTGCTCATCATCACCGGAGCGCTGGTCGGCTCCTCTGGCGCCTACCTCAGCTACATCATGTGTGAGGCGATGAACCGCTCATTCATCTCGGTCATCGCCGGCGGGTTTGGCATGGAGGCCCCGACTTCGGGCGACGACGAGCACGGCGAGCACCGCGAGGTGACCGCCGAGGAGGTGGCGGAGATGCTCGCAGGGGCATCCTCCGTGGTGATCACCCCCGGCTACGGCATGGCGGTTGCCCAGGCGCAGTACCCGGTCGCCGAAATCACGCGTGTGCTCCGCGAGAAAGGTGTCAATGTTCGCTTCGGCATCCATCCGGTGGCCGGACGACTTCCCGGGCACATGAACGTCCTGCTCGCGGAGGCAAAGGTTCCCTACGACATCGTGTTGGAAATGGATGAGATCAACGACGACCTCGCCGATACCGACGTCGTTCTCGTCATTGGTGCCAACGACACGGTCAATCCGGCCGCCGAGGAGGACCCGACATCCCCCATCGCCGGAATGCCGGTGCTGCGGGTGTGGGAGGCGGGCAACGTCATCGTGTTCAAGCGGTCGATGGCCGTAGGTTACGCCGGAGTGCAAAACCCCCTGTTCTTCCGTGACAACACCTCAATGCTCTTCGGTGACGCCAAGGAGCGTGTCGAAGACATCCTCAGGGCGCTGTAGTCGACCGCGTGCTCTAGCAGAACCGTTTCGAAATCTGGCGGATCGTCTGTGGACCCACCCCACAGCATCCGCCGAGGAGCGCCAGCCTCGGCGTGCCGCACCACTGGTCGATGAGATCCACCGCCCGTCCCTCAGCCGCCCCCTGCCACCCACGGTGGGGGTCCCAGTCACCCCCGGCATTCGGGTAGGCGACCAGCGGAAGATCACCGGCAGCGGCCAACCGTGCAAGCGCTCCAGCAACGTTGTCCGGTGCCGTGCAGTTCACGCCACCGGCGACGATCTGGCTCGACCGGGCAGCCGCCAGAGCCACCTCGGCGAGCGGCTGCCCCGCGCTGGTGTGGGCGGGGTCGGCACAGGTCACTGTCAGCCACGCCGACAAGTGCGGCACCTCTCCGAGTGCCTCCACCAGGGCATCAACCTCGTCGACGTCCGGGATGGTCTCGATCGCCAACGCATCCGGTCCCGCTTCGGCGAGCACGTGTAGACGCTCTGCATGGAAGTCGATAAGTCGCTCGCGACTCACGCCGTAGCGTCCGCGGTATTCACTGCCGTCATGCAAAATCGCGCCGTAGGGTCCGACGCTTGCCGCGACAAGAACGTCACGGTCACCGACGGCTTCGCGGGCGATGCGCACGCTGGCGCGGAGGGCGTCATCGGCGCTGGCCGACGATCTTCCCGCGGCAACGAACCCGTCCCGCGAGACCTGGTAACTCGCCGTGACGATCGCCCGCGCCCCCGCACCGATGTACGACTCGTGCACGGCCCGAACATCCTGCGGCTCATCAGCCAGAATTCGAGCAGACCACAACGTGTCGGTGAGATCGTGGCCACGGCTCTCCAGTTCGCTGGCCAGACCCCCGTCGATCGCGTGGGGCCCCGATGCGAGCAGATCGGTCAGGGCGAGGGAGCCGCTCAGATGTAGTCCTCAAGAGGCGCCGGGGTCAGGCCCTGCTCCCGGCCGAGTTCGAGGATCTTCTCGAGGCCGACCTCGAGTCCATCAACG
>JAYNIC010000088.1:5383-5918 GCA_038108715.1 Candidatus Nanopelagicales bacterium
AGCACGATGTCCCCCGCGCGCAGTGGAGGAGCCCAGTACTCAATCTGGTTCTGGTCGGTGACGACGACGTTCCACAAGACGATGCGATTGACACCGCACTCCTCTGCGTACTTCAGCACCTGTGGGTCACTCGGACCAGCGCCGTATGGCGGACGCAGCATCCACGGTCGAGTGCCGAACTGCGCTTCGAAACGATCCTGCGTCTCGCAGATCTCCCACTTCACGTCGGTTTCGGGATCGGTGTAGTCCCCGTGCACCATCGAGTGATTCTGGATCGAACCCCCGTACGACGTCACGTCCTCGAAATATTCCGTGTGATTGCGAACGGCGTATTCGGTGAGGAACGCCGTCACCGGAATCTGATTGGCGGCGATGAAGTCGCGCACGGCTGGCGACTTGTCGATGCCGTCGTCAATGGTGATGAAGAACACCGGATCGTCCGTTTCGACCCAGTTGAGCACCTGGACATCGTCGGAGGCAAGATTGACGTCGCTGCGACCGGTCTGCCCTTCGGCGAGAGTCTCGGTGTCGGCAG
>JAYNIC010000088.1:5935-7162 GCA_038108715.1 Candidatus Nanopelagicales bacterium
ACATCGAAGGGCGCGTTGGTGCCTGCGTCCGTGGCCGTTGGCGTGGGAGTCGGCGTCACCGGTTGTGGGGTGACGATCGTCGCCACCGGGGTCGGCATCGCGGCGGCGACGGCGGAGGGGGCGGACGTCGCGGAACCGACGACGTAGCCCCCCACGCCGGATAGGACCAGGGCGGCGGCCACGAGGATGCCGGTGATGGCCCCCCCGCTGCTACGCCGTCCCCTCGCGCGGGGACGCCCCTCCCTTGGTTCATGCGGCACCCAAGAAGACTACCTGTCCGGCTCCGACGAAGCCGGTCACGACCATCAGGGCATTTGGATTGAATCAACCGGCAGGGAGGAGTCTGCCCCTAGCCCGGGCGCCGATGCTGGGCGACCCCGCGCGACGAGCGCTGAGCCCAGTGCGGCCACCATGGCCCCGTTGTCCGTGCACAGTCGAGCCGGCGGGATACGCAGATCCAGCGTGCCGGCACGCTCCATCGCCAGGGCCCGCAGCCGTGAGTTGGCCGCGACGCCACCACCGAGGATGAGGGTGTCGATCCCCTCCTCCCGGCAAGCACGCACCGCCTTGCTGGTGAGCACGTCGACGACAGCCTCTTGGAAGGAGGCGGCCACATCGGCCACGGGAACGTCGCGGCCCTCGCGGCGGCAGGCATCGATCCATCGCACCACCGCGGTCTTGAGTCCGGAGAACGAGAAGTCATGCCGGTGCGCGACATAATCTCGCGAAGAGGAAAGACCCCGGGGAAAGTCGATCGCGTGCGGGTCTCCCTCCTCGGCCATCCGATCAATGTGGGGACCGCCAGGAAAGGGCAGTCCGAGCAACCGAGCCACCTTGTCGAAGGCCTCTCCCGCCGCATCGTCGAGCGTCACTCCCAACGGCGTGATGTCAGCCGTGACGTCGTCAACACGCAGTAGCGACGTGTGACCACCGGAGACCAGTAGAGCGATCGCCGGGGCGGGCAGGTCGCCGTCGACCAGGCGCCCCACGGCGACATGCGCGGCAAGGTGGTTGACGCCGTACAGCGGCCGATCGGCCGCGAGCGCAAGCCCCTCCGCAGCACTCACACCCACCAGGAGCGCGCCCACGAGGCCTGGTCCCGACGTCACGGCAATGGCATCGAGGTCGGCAAGTGAAACCCTCGCGTCAGTCAGTGCGCGATCAACGGTCGCAGACATGGCCTCAAGGTGGGCGCGACTGGCGACCTCGGGAACTACGCCACCGAAG
>JAYNIC010000088.1:7172-8471 GCA_038108715.1 Candidatus Nanopelagicales bacterium
GCGCCGTGCCGCGCACGATCGCGACGCCCGTCTCGTCACAGGATGTCTCGATGCCCAGGACTAGCGGCTCATCTTTCATGCCGGCCGTCGAGTTCACGCCGGCCTCCGACGCATGACCAGGGCGTCTTCCCCGGGACCGTAGTAGCTCGTGCGACGGGCGATGATCGAGAAGCCCTCGGACTCATACAGTGCCTGGGCCGATTCATTGTCGGCCCGCACCTCGAGCAGGACTTCGGTGCATCCGTCGCGACGCGCGGCGTCGAGCAGCTCGGCCAGCAGGGCGCGCCCAACTCCCCGACGTTGTGCCCGCGGAGCCACGGCGATGGTCTGCACGTCGGCGGTCGGTGGAACACTGAGCAGCCCGGCGTACCCCAGCAGACCGCCGTCGTCCTCGGCGACGCGATAGACCCGGTTGTTCTGCGCGAGCTCTCCCCAGAACTGGGCCGGCGACCACGCGGTCCCTCCGAAGAGCGCAGACTCGATCGGCATCGCCGCCGAGATGTCCCACCATCGCATGGCCCGGGTTCTGACCGTCGGCTGTCGCACGGTTGGCTCCGGCGCCGTCATCGCTGATCCGTCGGCACAGCATCAGGTCGACGCAAATAGAGGGGCAGTGCGGGGAGGAGGAGCTGACCAGCCTGGCTGCGGGCCGCGAGGAGATCGGCCGTCGGGGCGCCAGTGCCCTGCGCCGCATCCTCTGGCCAGGCCACATCGGCGGGGATTACCTCTCCCGCGCGCAGCCGGTCCCGCGCGAGCGCGGCCACCGCGGTGCCCGCTGGAGTGCATCGCACGTCGAACGCGTCGCTGTCGCCGACTCGACGGCCGATCGATGGCAGACCCTCATCCCGGCCCACCAGGGGTCCGGCCGTACGACGACCGTTGCTGTCGTACGTCGCCCAGGCATGCTCACCCCGACGTACGCGGATGAAGGCGGTGATCGACTCGGCAGCCATACCGGCCTCGCGTACTCGATCCGCCTCGTCCACGGCGAGCGCATCGAGGCTGCAGACGCCAACAGCGGGCACGTCAAGCGCCTGCGCCATGGCTCGGGCAAAAGTGACCCCCACGCGCAAGCCGGTGAACGGACCGGGCCCCACACCGCAGGCCACCAGCGTCAAGTCCGCCGGGATGACGCCTGCACCAAACAGCACCGAACGCACCAACCCGGGAAGTACCTCCGCATGTCGACGCGCATCGGCATGCGCAGCCGCCCCGCAGACAGTGACATCGTCGACGAGGCCGACGGATGTCACTGCGGTCGAGGTATCGATTCCCAGTACGAGCACGTCGCCACCCTAG
>JAYNIC010000089.1:0-4048 GCA_038108715.1 Candidatus Nanopelagicales bacterium
GCCCAGGCCGTAACGAATTCGTCGATGTGCTCGGTCCTGGTTCCTGGTGGGATATCGCGGCCGACGAGCGCGGCGACCTCGCATTCGACCACCGGAGCGGTCCACCCGGTCACATCGACGGCGGAGCCCGGTGCGACCGCTCCGCGGTCGGTGAGGAAACCGATGATCGGGGCGTCGAGGTCGAGCGCACTAAGACCCGCGGGCGATCCGAACCCGATCTTCCAGCCGACCTGTCGCTCACCTTCGGCAACGGACCGCTCCAGGTACGCGCCCTGAGCGGCAAGACCGGCATCGATCCGCGCGTCAGCACGTCTCTCGGCGAGATCCTCAGCCATGATCGGGGTGCACCTCGTAACCGGAGTCCTCCAACGATCCAGCTCCACGCCAGCCCCACACGAGAACCGCGTCTTCTGCGCCGTCATTGCGAAAGCCATGCCAATGGCCGCGCGGGGTCCACACGATGTCACCCGCCTTGGCAGGCGTGACACCGTCGTCTCCGGAATACATCACGCCCTCACCGGAGATGACGATCCAGAACTCATCGCAGTGTGCGTGACGGTGTCGGTCATGCATCGCACCGGAGGGCAGGACAGTCCAGCCCAGGAGGAAGTCGTCCGTTCCGACGTTGTGCTTGTCCAGCAGGAACTGCACCTGCATATCGACCCAGCCCTCATCGCGCCGAAGACCGGGGACCAGCGGTATCTCGGACAGATTCGTATGGAACACCGCGTCATCCGGTTTCACGACAGACCTCCCATCCTGCGGTAGGCGCGATGCGCCACCACGAAGTCATTGCGATCGATGCCCATACCTCGGCAGGCGTTCATCATCTCGTTCGCCGACGATGCGAGCGGCAGCGGCAGCCCGAGAAGTCGGCCCTGCTCCAGGACAAGCGTCATGTCCTTCTGCTGCAGGGTGACATCCGCCAGTGGCTTCTCCGGCATATTGCCCTCGAGAACGAACGGGCCGCGATATCCCAGGACCGGCGAGGCCGCAACACTGTTCAAGATGGCGTCGACGATGGCTTGGCGGTCGACTCCTCCCTTCTCGGCCAATGCCACGGCTTCGCCGAAGGCAATGACTTCGACCATCAGCAAGAGATTGACGGATAACTTGGCCTGCACGGCAGTGCCACTCGGGCCGATGTAGGAAACGGTGGGTCCGATGTCGAGCAGGACATCGCGCACACGGTCGTAGGAACTCCGATCACCGCCGACCATCACCGACGCCTTGCCCGCTTCGACCGTCACGGGGCTGCCCGACAGAGGGGCATCCAGCATGACTCGTCCGGCATCGGCGAAGGCCGCGCTGACCGCGCGGCTCGCCTCGGGCGAGATGGTGCTCATGTCGAGATAGACCGCATCGGGCGAGAGACCACTGAGGACGCCGTCCTCCCCGAGTGCCACGGCGCGAACTGCGGCGGCATCGGTGACGATGGACAGCACCACGTCGGCCTTCTCACTCGCCTCCCGGGGGCTTGCCGCCTCCACCATGCCCTGGTCGATGAGCGCCCGCGCCTTGCCCGGCGAGCGGTTCCAGCCGGCGACCTCGTGCCCGGCGGCAAGAAGCCGGGGCACGATTACCTGCCCCATGTCACCGAGGCCGACGAAACCGATGCGCGCCATGAGTCCTCCTAGACCGTGCCCTCGCCATGGATGTGTGCCTGCAGTCGACGCGCCGCGGGACGACCGCGCACGTCGGTATCGAGAGGATTCCACGCACACGATTCGACTCCGGGGACCCACACCGTTCGATTGCGACCGGGGACGAAGAACTCGACGAACGTCATGTCTTCGGTGCCGAGATTTTCGAAGGAGTGAATCTCGTTTTCGAGGTTGTACACCAGGTCACCTGAGGCCAGGGACACCCGCTCCTCCCCCAGGATCGCCGTACCGGTCCCCGACACGATGAACTGGAAGTGCTCGGCTCCTTCGTGATGATGGGCGGCGCCGATCGCGCCCGGTGGGTAGATGATCATCTCGCCCTTCACCGCCTCGGTCCCCCACAAGCCGGTGCTGGCCAGGTAGATGCGTCGACGCGAGTCGTGCTCGCTGAGCAATACCGGCTCGGTCGTCCAGTCAACGACGCGCAGGTCCGGTACGCCGCCCTCGTCGTCGGCCATCGAAACCTCGACCACCATGAGGACGCTGTCGCCCTCGCTGACCAGGGCGCAGGCGCGGCCGTGCGACATCATGACGATGTGGTCGGGACACACCGGCAGGCTCATCGAATCGTCAGCCGGTGTCATCGCCAAGGTGCCGGTGAGCGGTTGGAACCACGTCAGACCAGCTGGGGACGACGCCACCTCGATGCGCGCGTCGGGGTCCATCCGAACCACCGACACGCTCATTCGACGGTCTGGCAGCCGATCTGGCTCGATCACCCACTGACGCTCGATGCCGGGGGACACCTGCTTGACGACCCGGTCGGTGGTTCGGACGATGAAGACCATCGACGCCTCCTCTCGACCCGTGAGGCTAGGCCAGATTCAGGGATCAGTGCAATCGATTGCCATAGAACCCTCTAGACTGCCCTTCGTCCACACCGGACCGCCCGTCCCCTCCGAGAGCGAGGTTTCCATGTCCGTCCGCCCCGCAGCCGAGTTCGCCCAGACCAGCATCGCCGCCCCGGGGATCATCGGCGTGGACTGGGAGGAGCGGGTCGACTTCAATCGACTGCGCGACTACCGCCTGGCACGGGCGCGGCAGGCGCTCGAGGCGAGCGATCTGGGCGCCCTGCTCGTTTTCGAGGGCTCCAACATCCGCTATCTGACCGCCACGCACATCGGCACCTGGGGCTACAACAAGACCGAGCGTTGGGCCCTGCTGACGCGTACCGGTGAACCGTGGATCTGGGATTTCGGTTCGGCGGCCAAGAATCACCGCCTCTACTCACCGTGGCTGCAGCCCGAGCAATCCCGCGGCGGCAATAACGGTCTGCAGGGAGCCATCGCGCCCATCTCTGGTCTACCGCACGGCACCGCTCAGGAAATTGCCGCGATCCTGCGCGAGGAGGGCGTCGCTGACATGCCCCTCGGCGTGGACGTCATCGAGATGCCGATCCTGCGGGAACTCGAAGCGGCCGGCATCACGGTCCAGGACGGACAGCAGGTGATGCTGGACGCGCGCCAGATCAAGAACAAGGACGAGATCTTGCTGCTGAGTCAGGCGGCCGCGATGGTCGACGGTGTCTATCACGACATTTACGAGTTCTTGAAGCCCGGTGTCCGAGAGAACGACGTCGTCGCTCTCGCCACGAAGCGGCTGCTGGTGATGGGGTCAGTGCAGGTGGAGGCCATTAACTCCATCGCCGGGGAGCGGTGCAGCCCGCACCCGCACGTGTTCTCTGACCGCTACATCCGACCGGGCGACCAGGCCTACTTCGACATCATTCACGCTTTCAATGGGTACCGGACGTGCTACTACCGGACTTTCGCCGTCGGGCGCGCCACTCAGGCACACCGCGACGCCTACAAGAAGGCGCGCGAACTCATCGACTCAGCGATCGCCATGGTCAAGCCCGGCGTCAGCACCGCTGATATCGCCAAGTTGTGGCCCAAGGCAGAGGAGTTCGGCTTCAGTTCGGAGATGGAGGCTTTCGGGCTGCAGTTCGGTCACGGCCTCGGACTCGGCCTGCACGAGCGGCCCGTCATCAGCCGCCTCAACTCCCTCACCAGTCCTGTGGAGGTGCAGGAGGGTATGGTCTTCGCGCTGGAAACCTACTGGCCCGCCGACGACGGCCACTCGGCCGCGCGGATCGAGGAGGAACTCGTGGTGACCAAGGACGGCGCCGAACTCCTCACCTTGTTCCCGGCCGAAGAGCTCGTCGTCACGAACGCCTACTGAGTGCTGCACTCTCATTCACTGCCTACGGATCGACCCTGTTCGAAGGAGCCGCTGTGTCTCTCTACCCCCTTGATGACCCCAAACTGACCAACCTGTACATCGACGGCGCCTGGGTCGAAGCCTCTGATGGGGCACGGTTCGACGTCACGGATCCAGCAACGGGTGAAGTCGTAGCATGCGTGGCGAGTGGATCGGCCGAGGAC
>JAYNIC010000089.1:4058-8343 GCA_038108715.1 Candidatus Nanopelagicales bacterium
CAACGGGCTGAGATTCTGCGCAAGGCATTCGAGATCATGATCGAGAATCGCGATGAGATTGCCGACCTCATCGTGCTGGAAAGCGGTAAGTCACGCGGTGACGCCCAAGGTGAAGTCACCTACGCGGCGGAGTTCTTCCGCTGGTTCGCGGAGGAAGCCGTGCGCGCGGTCGGACATGTCCAGACCGCGCCGAACGGAGATAAGCGCATCCTCACCGTCTACCAGCCGATCGGCGTCTCCGTGCTCATCACGCCGTGGAATTTTCCCGCCGCGATGGCAACCCGCAAGATGGGGCCCGCACTCGCTGCCGGCTGCCCTGTGGTGCTCAAGCCGGCATCGGATACCCCGCTCACCGCGCTCGCTCTCGCCGTCGTCATGGAACAGGCCGGTGTGCCCGCCGGCGTGGTCAACGTGTTGCCGTCGCGCCGTTCGGGAGCGGTGGCCGAAGCGATGCTTGACGATCCGCGCACACGCAAGTTGTCCTTCACCGGCTCGACGGAAGTGGGCCGTACGCTGCTCGAACTGGCCGCGCGCAATATCGTGAGTTGCTCCATGGAGCTGGGCGGCAACGCGCCTTTCGTGGTCTTCGGCGACGCCGATCTCGATGCTGCCGTTGAGGGCGCCATGGTGGCCAAGATGCGCAACGGCGGTGAGTCCTGCATTGCCGCAAACCGCTTCATCGTCGAGGCCTCGGTAGCCGACGAATTTTCCCGGCGCCTCGCAGACGCTATGGGCGAATTGAGAGTAGGTCGCGGTCAGGATCCGGAGACCCAGGTGGGCCCGATGATCAACGAGCGGGCGGCCGAGGACATCGCTGCCATGGTGCAGTCCAGCATTGCCGCCGGGGCCCAGGTGTTGGTCGGCGGTGCTCGACCAGATGGCCCCGGTGCGTTTTACCCGCCCACGGTGCTCGCCGGACTGTCGGCTAACGACCCCATCCTCGACGTGGAGATCTTCGGACCAGTCGCCCCTGTGGTGTCCTTCGCGACCGAGGACGAGGGGGTGGCCCTCGCAAACGCCACGCCATTCGGCCTCGCGGCCTACGTCTACACCTCTGATCTCGCCAGGGCGCTGCGCGTCAGCGAGCGCATCGATGCCGGCATGGTCGGCGTCAATCGTGGATTCATCTCCGACCCAGCGGCCCCCTTCGGTGGCGTCAAGCAGAGCGGTCTCGGCCGCGAGGGCGGTCACGAAGGCCTGCTGGAGTTCCTCGAAGCAAAGTACATCGCCGTCGACTGGTAGTCACGTGCCGAAGATCTCCGGGTGCGTGACCAACTCCTTGCGCGTCCGGCGAATATGGCCGGACAGGTAGCGCTCGGCATCGTTGTCGTCGGCGCGTTGAAGCGCGTCGAGCAACAGTCGATGTTCGGCGTTCACGATCCACTGGCGTCCCGCTCCCGCAAGTTCCATGAAGGCGCGCCGGTAATGCTGTGTGGCGTTCCACATGCGATCGATCGTGCTCATCAGATGCTCGGTCGTACACCCGGAATACGTGGCCATGTGGAATTCGCGATCGAGGCGGAGGAACTCCGGGACACTAACCCCCGCCTCGATGTGGGCCTGAATTCGGTCGATCTCCGTGAGGTCGGTCGTGCTCAATTGGGGCAGGCTCAACTGCAGAGCGAGTGGCTCAAGACGCTCACGCATGCGATAGAGGACCTCGACCTCGTCCCGATCCAAATGCGGCACCCGCGCACCCTTGTGCGGCTCGAGTTCGACAAGCCCCTCAGCGGCCAGCACACGCAATGCCTCGCGTACCGGCAGCCTGCTACCACCCAGTCGCTCAGCCACCTCTTCTTGTCGGATGCGCTCCCCCGGCGACAGCACTCCCTCGAGGATGTCGATGCGCAGCGCGTCCGCAATGCGCGCGCTGGCTGCCCCCGGTGTCGACTCGGCCATGGACAAGATCGTCTCGCAGCCGTCAGTCGAAGAGTTCCGGATGGTGGTCGAAGGCCTTTCCGTCGGGATAGGAGACGAGTTCGAATTGCATGCCCCACGGGGAAAGGAAGTACACCCAACGCTGGCCCTCGCTGGCACTGCGACTCGCGGTGGGGTCACCGAGCACAGTCACACCCTGAGCGGTGAGGTAATCAACCGCCGCGTCCAGATCATCGACGTAGAGCGCCACGTGGTGGCCGCCGATATCGCTGTTGCGCGGGACCTGCTCATTCTGATCAGGCGATTCGTACTGGAAGACTTCGAAGACGGCCTGCCCACCGAGCCGAAAGAAGTGCAACTCCCGCATGACCGCCCTCGGGTGAACGTTGAGGTGCTCGGTCATCCAGTCCGTATCGGTGTGCTCGAACGGCCCGAGCTTGTACATGTATTCGCAGCCCAGAACGTTCACCAGGAAATCGTGCGCCTGTGCCAGGTCCGGCACGGTAAAGCCAATATGGTCCAGACGACGGACACCCGGTAAAGCAGCCATGATCGCTCCCTGGTCGGTAGATGGATCCAATCTAGCCCTCAATTGCGCGAGATTCTCGCATTTTTGGGCAAACTCTTGTCATTTTGGATCCAATTTTAGTATTGTGCCCCTATGGCTGAGCACACTTCCCTGCATCCGGACGCCCCGTGGACGCAGGTCACCACAACCGAGCAGGACTGGGATGCCGCAGATCCCGCACTGCTGACGGCCCTGCTCGCCCAGGTCGCCATCATCCGGGCCTTCGAGGAGGAGGTGCTCGCCCTGGCTGCCGCCGGCCTCGTGCACGGTCCGGCTCACTCGAGCATCGGCCAGGAGGGTGGCGCTGCGGGATCGGTGCTCGCCCTCATCCCGGGTGACACTGTCAATGGCACACATCGCGGCCACCACCAGTTCCTCGCCAAAGGTCTCGCCCACGTCGCGCCGAAGGGAGTCGATCCCACCGCGCCCCTCGACGATGAGGTACGCGGCCTGCTGCTCGCAACACTCGCCGAGATCTGTGGACTCGATCGTGGTTTCAGTCACGGGCGGGGTGGGTCTATGCACCTGCAGTGGGAGGAAGCGGGCGCCATCGGTACCAACGCGATCGTTGGCGGAGGAGTGCCCCTCGCCGCCGGGTCGGCCTGGGCCCATCGACATGCCGGCACCAACAACGTCGCCGTGACGTACTTCGGGGACGGCGCCTCGAACATCGGATCCACGTTGGAGACCTTCAACCTCGCCGCCGCCTGGGACCTTCCGGTGTGCTTCTTCATCGAGAACAACCTGTACGCCGTGTCGACGCGGGTGACCGAAGCGACCAAGGAGCCGCGCCTATCCGCCCGTGGGCCAGGATTCGGCATCGCCAGTTGGAAGGTTGACGGTATGGACCCGCTGGCCGTCTACCTGGCGATGACCGAGGCGTGTGAGCACATGCGCTCCGGCGCCGGCCCCGCCGTGATCGAGGCCGACGTCTACCGGTTCTTCCACCAGAACGGCCCCTTCCCCGGCAGTGCTTTTCGCTATCGCTCGAAGGAGGAGGAAGCCGAATGGCGAGCTCGGGATCCCCTCGACCAGTTGCGCTCGCACATCGTTCGTCGCGGCATTCTCAGCGATGATCAGGTGCAGGCCTTCCTTGACGACACCGCGGCCACCATGGCCCAGATCAGCGCGGAACTGACCGAACCCCTCCCCGGCGGCAAGCCCGACGAACGACGGATCAGGCCGTCGGAGTGGCCGGATCCGGCCTTCGTCGATGTCGGCGTCCGTGGTGACCTCAGCGAACTTGCCAACGCCCGCACGGCGACGATGGACGACGTACCCGGCGGTGTAGTGGAGGGTAAGTTCATCGACGCCATCGCGGGCGTTCTCGGGCGACGGATGGAGACCGATGATCGCGTGGTCATCCTCGGTGAGGACATCCACCGACTCAACGGCGGAACCAACGGCGCCACCCGCGGGCTGAAGGATCGTTTCCCCGATCGAATCCTCGGCACACCCATCAGCGAGAACGCCTTCACCGGCCTGGCAGGCGGCATGGCTCTCGACGGACGCTACCGACCGGTGATTGAGTTCATGTACGCCGACTTCATGTGGGTGGCGGCGGACCAACTGTTCAATCAGATCGGCAAGGCACGGCATATGTTCGGCGGGGACGGTCCTGTACCTGTCGTGCTGCGCAGCAAGGTTGCCCAGGGAACCGGCTACGGGTCGCAGCATTCGATGGATCCAGCCGGAGTCTTCGTCACCAATCCGGGGTGGCGCATCGTTGCACCCTCCACCCCCTTCGATTACGTGGGCCTGATGAATACCGCCCTCGCCTGTGACGATCCGGTGCTTGTGCTCGAACACGTCGATCTGTACAGCGCGACCGGACCAATC
>JAYNIC010000090.1:0-2520 GCA_038108715.1 Candidatus Nanopelagicales bacterium
GCGAATCGGTACGACAGCGGCCACCTGTTCGGGTTCGAGGCCATAGCGCTCCCAGGCCTCGGTGTGCACGATGCCGGGTGCGACCGCGATCGTGCGGATTCCTCGCGTCCCCCACTCCTGCGCCCAAGTCGCCGTGAGGCTCTCGACTCCGGCGCGCGCGGCGGACGAGTGCGACATCCCGACGATGCCGCGATGAGGTGTCATCGACATCGTGATGCTTGCAATCTTGCCGAAGCCATTCGGCAGCATCGATCGCTTGGCGACCTGCGTGGAGATATAGAACGTCGCATCGAGATTGAGTCGCTCCACCGCGCGGAATCCGTTGTACGAGATGTCCTCTGCCGGTGACACAAACTGCCCGCCAGCGTTGTTGACCAACAGGTCGATGCGCTCATGATCGGCGAGCACCGCGTCGAGTAGTGCGTCGACATGCTCCGGCTCGCGAATATCACAGGGGTACGCCGACGCGCGCCCGCCACGTTCTGTGATGGCGGCCACCGTTTCGTCAAGGAGTTCCGCGCGCCGCCCGGTCACCGCCACCGTCGCACCGAGGCGAGCCAGCAACTCGGCGGTGGCGCGCCCGATCCCGGTTCCACCCCCGGTGATCAGCGCGACCTGACCGTCTAGCGATCCATCGGCGAGAACAGCGAGGGCGTCCGGTCGGCGTGGCGGAGTCATGCGAGCAGGCTAGTAGCAGGATCGATCAGGCCAGGGCGAGGAAGAGTTTTTCCAGTTGCTCGGCGCTCATCGGGGGCTTCTCGCCCCGACCCTCGGCGCTGGCGCACTGCTGCAATCCATTGGCGACCACCTTGAATCCGGCCTTGTCAAGGGCCCGCGAGGCCGCGGCAAGTTGGGTGACGACATCGCCGCAGTCCCGGCCATCCTCAATCATCGCGATGATCCCGGCGACCTGACCCTGGATGCGCTTCAAACGGGTCACGACGTCGCGCTGGCAGACCTCGTCAAGGGTGATGGGGGGCATGGCCAACCTCCAGGGCAGGCGCGCACCGGGGTGGTGCCGCGCGTACTAGATGAGAATACCCTGGGGGGTACCGTTTATCCCAGCGGCTCCACCGCGCGCCTACCCCAGCGGTTCCACCGCGTGCCTACCCCAGCGGTTCCACCGCGATGTGGGCCGCCACCTCAAGATCCAACTCAACGTACTCTCCGGCCGATCCGACCAGGACGCCCTCCGGACTCCCCTGCACCCGCACCGTCCCACCGGGGACGATGCCAGCGCGCTGCAGTCGGCTGACCACCTCCGGATCGGCATGGGCGCTCTCACCGATACGGCGTACCGTCACGCGCACGACATCAGAGCCGCCGACATCGGCGAGCCGCACCCAGGCACCCATGACTACCGGCTCGGCGCCCGGTACGAGTTCATCGAGGGCCGGGATCGGGTTGCCGAAAGGTGAGTGCGTCGGCCCGTTGAGCAACTCCAACACCCGGGTCTCCACCGCATCGGACATGACGTGCTCCCAGCGGCAGGCCTCCGTGTGTACCTGCTCGATGGGCACCCCGATCACGTCGACGAGCAGGCACTCGGCCACACGGTGCTTGCGCATTACGCGGGCGGCGTACTCCCGGCCGCGATCGGTGAACTCAAGATGTCGATCCCCCTCCACGGTGAGCAGGCCATCGCGTTCCATACGCGCCACTGTCTGCGACACCGTCGGGCCGCTTTGACCGAGCCGCTCGGCGATTCGAGCGCGCATCGGCACGACGCCCTCCTCCTGGAGTTCGAAGACCGTCCGCAGGTACATCTCGGTCGTGTCGATGAGATCGCTCACGCGAGCATTCAACCCCACGGCCGGCAAGCCCGCCCCCCAAGTCAGCCAACTGCCAAGACCGTCCGCGGATGCCCCGGACCGCGAGAACCCCTAGCCTGCCCCCATGCCCGACATCGCCTGGTTCCGACGTGACCTGCGCCTGTCCGACAACCCCATGCTGAACGCCGCCGGGGCGCGAGACGGCTCGGCGGTGCCGCTCTTCGTGGTCGACCCGGCCCTGTGGGAACCGGCCAGCGACGTCCGGCAGGCGTACCTGGCGAACTCCCTGCGCGCGCTGGACGCCGATCTCAGCGGGCAACTCCTGGTCCGCCACGGCGATCCAGTCCGGAGCGTGGTGGAGGTGGCCCGGCAGGCTGGCGCCAAGGCCGTGCACATCGCCGCCGACTACGGCCCCTACGGCGCCCAGCGGGACGCCGCCGTCCGCTCCGCCCTGGCCGCGAAGGGCATCGACCTCGTCGTCACCGGGTCGCCGTACGCCGTCGCACCGGGTCGGGTAACCAAGGACGACGGAACGGCGTACCGCGTCTACACGCCGTTCTACCGTGCCTGGCGTCGGCATGGCTGGCGAGCCCCCGCGGATGAGCCGGACGTCGCCTGGGTGATGACACAGGGGTGCGACGGCATCCCCGCCGCTCCGGAACTCCCCTTCGTCCTCCCGCCCGCCGGCGAGGAGGCGGCCCTGGAACGCTGGACGCAGTTCCGCGCCACTCGGGTTGCGGACTACGCC
>JAYNIC010000090.1:2530-7865 GCA_038108715.1 Candidatus Nanopelagicales bacterium
CCGATCGGCGTGATCTGCCGGCCGTCGCAGGCACGTCGGCGATGAGCCACCACCTGAACTGGGGCGAGATCCATCCGCGCCCCATGCTCGCCGACCTCGGTGACACCGAGGGTGAAGAGGTCTTCCGCAAGGAGATCGCCTGGCGAGAGTTCTACGCCGATGTCCTCCATCAGCATCCGACGAGCGCGAGGCAATCGCTCGATCCGCGCTTCGACAATGACTTCGCGTGGGACGACGGCGAGCGGGCCGACACCCTCTTCGACGCCTGGGCTACGGGCCGCACGGGCTATCCCTTCGTCGACGCGGGCATGCGGCAACTCCTCGCCGAGGGCTGGATGCACAACCGAGTTCGCATGGTCGTTGCGTCGTTCCTCGTGAAGGACCTCCACCTGCCCTGGCAGCGGGGCGCCGCACACTTCATGCGCTGGCTGCGCGATGGTGACCTCGCCAGCAACGCCCACGGCTGGCAGTGGACGGCCGGCTGCGGCACCGACGCCTCGCCGTACCACCGCGTCTTCAATCCGGTGGGGCAAGGCGAGCGATTCGACCCCGACGGGGAGTACGTCCGACGCTACGTGCCGGAGCTGACGCATCTGCCCGGCAAGGCCGCGCACAAGCCCTGGGACGTGCTCGGCGGGTACGACGGCGGATACCCCGAGCGCATCGTCGATCACGCGGCCGAACGCCTCGATGCGCTCGATCGCTTCGCCCGGATGAAAGAAGTCACCACCCGGACCTGAGAGACTGGTCCACTATGACGACCGTCGCCGTGCTGTCCCTCAAGGGCGGGGTGGGCAAGACCACCTGTGTCCTCGGGCTGGCCGGTGCCGCGTGGGCGCGCAATCTCTCGGTCCTCGTGGTCGATGCCGACCCGCAGGCCAATGCCACCGCGGCCCTCGATCTGCCACCCCACGTGTTCAGCCTCGGCGACGTGTTGGCCGACGGCCGGCCCGGCATCGCCAAGGAGGCGGTGGTCCCCTCAGGCTGGGGGCCCCGGCTGCACGCCGTCCCCAGCGAGGAGGCCCTGGCCCACCGCAATCGGCCCGAGGGACCTGACTCGGCGACCCGGCTGCGCGTGAGCCTGACCGGGGTGGCCGACCGATATGACCTGGTCCTGATCGACTGCCCGCCGTCGTTGGACGAACTCACCCGCAACGCCCTGGCCGCTGCCGACGGCGCCCTTGTCGTCACCGAGCCGGGCTTCTTCGCCCTTCAGGGGGCCACCCGTGCGCTGGCCGCCGTCGAGGCCGCCCGTGATTCCCTCAACCTGCGCCTGCGACCGGTCGGGATCTGCGTCAACCGACTGCGCACGCAACTTAGCGAGCATCGCTACCGGCTCGAGGAACTCCACATGGCGTTCCCCGACCTCATCATCGATCCGCCCATCCCCGAACGCTCGGCCGTGCAGCAGGCACAGGGCGCGAGCGTGCCCATCCAAGCCTGGCCCTCACCCGGTGCCCGGGAAGCGGTGGAGGCGTTCGACGACGTACTTGATCGAGTGCTGCGCTGACGTGCAACGCTGACCGAAGAAGGAGTCCCATGTCCAAGCCCGAACCACGACCGGCGCTCACCAAGGCACCCGATGCGGGGCTTCATCCGGTCAGCGGCCGTCCGGCGCCAGTCGAGCGACGGGCCAGCAAGGACGGTACGTCGAAGGGGTCTGCCGCCGACGCGATCACCGGCACCCTGAAGGACAAGTACGTCGACCTTGGGGTGCGCGTGCCGAAGTCAGTTCGCAAGCGGCTGCGCCAAGAAGCGAAGGCCCGAGGCATCACCACGGACGAACTTGCCACCGCTCTCCTGGCGACCGCACTGCCGCGCTAGCCAAGAGCCCGGTGCATCCGCTTGACGCGGATTCCCCCCATGAGCCACGCCGGTGGCGACGCGTCGTACACGGTAAATCCGTTCGACCGATACAGACGCTCAGCCCCGGTGTTGCTGGCATCGACATCCAACGCCGCTGTCACCAGGTTCTGGTCACGGCCGCGCCGCAGAAAGTCCGCAAGCAGGGCGGACCCCACGCCTGCCGTGCGCATCGGTGGTCGCACGGCGATAGCGGTCAGGTACCACTCGCCCTCAACATGGGACTCCATGAATCGCAGGAACGGTAGACCTGCCAACGCCACGGCGGTCATCCTCAGTCGCAGCCAACCCCAGCCCAGGCCGAGCGCCGGATCGGACACCGGCGTAGCCGCCGGAGCACTCACCGTGACTCCGGCCACGCGCCCGTCCACTTCGGCGATGCGACCGCGCTCCACCGACCAGGCATGTCCCGAGGTGGCCACGACCGCATTCATGACCACTTGCCAGCGACGGCCCAGCATCATCGAGAACATCTTGCCCGTCGCAGTTTCCAAAGCCCAGGAGACGTCGGCGATGTCGTCCGCCGAATCGGATCGGGCATCGCGCAATACCAACGCGCCCGAGGCCATGCGGTAACGCTACCGCCGCTAGGGGACGGGGTGGCGGGCGTCGTACTTCAGGAAGCTCGGAGCCCAGGCGACCAGCCCGATGGCGGCCACGATGCACAGCAGACCGCCCGTGGCCGCCGAGATCGTCTCGCCAAACACCGCGGCGACCGCGCCGGACTCCACGTCACCCAGCCTCGGGCCACCCACAACGACGACCGTGTGGATGCCCTGGAGCCGGCCGCGGAAATCATCGGGCGTGGCGGCCTGCAAGATCGTGGCCCGGAAGATCGCGCTCACGCTATCGGCTCCGCCGGCGATCGCCAGTAGGACGAGCGCGGCCGGGAGCCAGTGCCACAGCCCGAAGACGGCAATCGCTGCGCCCCATACCAGGATGGCGATGAACACCGCAAGACCCTGCCGTCGTACGCCGCCGAGTCGCCCGGACAGGCCGCTCGCGATCAATGAGCCGACGGCCGGAGCTGCAGAGAGCAGTCCGACGATGAGGGCAACGTCGGCGACCGAGCCGCCGAACCACAGTGTCGCGATGGCGGGGAACAGTGCTCGGGGCATGCCGAAGACCATTGCGGCCATGTCGAGGTAGAACGACATCTGCAGATTGCGCTTGCCGCGCAGGAAGCGCAGCCCCTCCAGCACGCTGGCCCAACCTCGGCGCGCATCGACCGGTACTCCCTCCGGCGGTAGCGCTGGCAAACGCCACATCGCCCACACCGCGATCGCAAACACGATGAGGTCGATGAGGTAGACGATGGTCGTGGTCCCCGCGGCCGCGACGACCAAACCGGCGAGGACCGGCCCCAACGTGAAGGCGATCCCCCAGGTCAGGGTGTTGAGCGCGTTGGCCGCCGGCAGCAATTCGATCGGCACTAGTCGAGGGACGATCGAGTTGCGCGCCGGATTGCTGAAGGCAAAGAACCCTGATTGCACGGCGATGATTCCGTAGAGCACCGCGACGGACCCGACACCGGCCAGAGCCTGTGTCACCAAGGCAAGGGTGCACCCCCATAGGCCGATCGTGGCGAAGAGCGCGACGCGTCGCCTATCGACGCGATCGAGTAGCGCACCGCCGTACAGGCCAAGGACCACGAGCGGCACGAACTGGAACAAGCCCACAAGACCGACGGCGAACGACGATCCGGTGAGGTCGTACACCTGAAGCGCGACGGCGACGCCGGTCATCTGTTGACCGATGGTGCCGACGCTGTGACCGATCCACAGACGACGGAAGGGCGGGCTCTCCCGAAGTGGTGTCAGGTCAGCGAAGAGACCGGCCACGTCAGGGTGACAACCGTTCGACGACCCACGCGCCGGCGTCGTCGAGTGCGGCGTCCGCCGGTTCGTCATGGGCTATGCGCCGGAAACGCAAGCGATCGTGCAAGCGCGAATCTCGCCCCTGCCAGAACTCCATCGTGTCGGGCACGACGATCCAGCCACCCCAGAAATCCGGGAGGGGAACCTCGTCCGGGTAACGCTCGGCGATCTCGGCGTAACGAGCATCGAGCGGTTCGCGTCCGTCCAGCACCTGCGACTGGCGACTGGCCCAGGCGCCCCACCTTGAACCGAGCGGCCGAGAGGCGAAGTAGCTCGCCGCCTCCTCTCTCGGGACAGGGATGGCGCGCCCCGTCACGACCACCTGACGGTGCATCGCAAACCAGGGGAACACGCAGGAGGCGCGCCCGGTAGCGGCGAGGTCCTGGCCCTTGCGTGAGCTCAGGTTCGTGTAGAACGCCAGACCGCGGGCGTCGATATCTTTCAGCAAGACGGTCCGAGCACTCGGTACGCCGTCCTGCGACACGGTGCCGAGCACCATGGCATTGGGCTCGGGGATCTCGGCCGCGACAGCCTCGGCGAGCCACCGGCGGAACTGGGCCAGCGGCGTCGGCGCGAGGTCCGTCTCGGCCAGGGAACCGGCCAACACGGACCCATCCGGGCCATAGGAGACCCGCATCTGCCGCAGATCAGGGGCGTCGTCCACGACCCGCATCCCATCACGGCCGCTTTTCAGGGTTGAATGGGGGGATGAGCGACTTCGTTCCCGGCCTCGAAGGCGTCGTGGCCTTCGAAACCCAGATCGCCGAGCCTGACCGCGCGGGCGGTTCGCTGCGCTATCGCGGTGTCGACATCGAAGACTTGGTGGGCCGGGTGAGCTTCGGCAACGTCTGGGGTCTGCTCGTCGACAATGAGTTCAATCCCGGGCTCCCCCCGGCCGAGCCGTATCCGATCCCGGTCCATTCGGGTGACGTGCGTGTCGACGTGCAGGCCGCCTTGACGATGCTCGCGCCGTCCTGGGGGTTGCAGCCCCTCCTCGATATCGACGACGACACCGCGCGCGGCAACCTGGCCGATGTCTCAGTCACCGCCATGTCCTTCATCGCGCAGTCAGCACGCGGCCTCGGACTACCGATGATTCCGCAATCGCGCATCGACGAGGCGCACACCATCGTCGAGCGCTTCATGGTGCGCTGGCGCGGTGAACCGGATCCCAAGCATGTGCAGGCCGTCGACGCCTACTTCGTCTCCGCCGCCGAGCACGGAATGAATGCGTCCACGTTCACGGCTCGTGTGATTGCGTCCACCGGGGCAGACGTGGCCGCGTCCATCTCCGGCGCCAACGGCGCCCTTAGCGGACCCGTGCACGGCGGCGCCCCCTCCCGCGTCCTGGGAATGATCGAGGAAGTCGACCGCACCGGCAATGCGGACGCCTACGTGCGCTCCGTACTCGACCGCGGTCAGCGCCTGATGGGCTTTGGCCATCGTGTCTACCGAGCGGAGGACCCGCGCGCCCGCGTCCTGCGGCGCACCGCCGCCGAACTCAACGCACCCCGCTACGAGGCGGCGGTGGCACTCGAGCAGGCTGCGCTCCTCGAGCTCAGGTCCCGACGTCCGGACCGCATCTTGGAGACCAA
>JAYNIC010000090.1:7875-8269 GCA_038108715.1 Candidatus Nanopelagicales bacterium
GCGGCCGTCATCTTGGATGTCGCCGAGGTGCCCGCGGAGCTATTCACCTCGATGTTCACCTGTGCCCGACTCGCTGGCTGGAGCGCCCACATCCTGGAGCAGAAGCGCACCGGCCGCCTGGTCCGCCCGTCGGCCCGCTATGTGGGCCCCTCCCCGCGCGTCCCCGAGGCCGTGCCGGGCTGGGATCCGGTCATGGTCGCACCCTCTGGATACGTACCCGACGAGCGCGAATCACGACGTCCCGCCGTACGCCGCTGACACACGCCCACGTAGCCTGTGGGCGTGGCTGCTTCCCTCACCATCCCCGCCGAGTTGCTTCCTGTCGATGGCCGCTTCGGTGCTGGCCCGTCCAAGGTGCGCCGCGAGCAGGTCAGCGGCCTGCTTGATGTCGCCG
>JAYNIC010000091.1:0-2298 GCA_038108715.1 Candidatus Nanopelagicales bacterium
GCGCAGATGGCACCCATGGCGGGTGCGCGTGTGTTCTTCACCAGCGGCGGCAGCGACTCGGTCGACACCGCGGTGAAGTTGGTCCGCCGCTACTGGAGCGAGGTGGGGCAGCCTCAACGTCAGGTCATCGTGACGCGTCAGCACGCGTATCACGGCATGCACCTGGCCGGCACCAGCCTGGCCGGTATCCCCGCGAATCAGGCCAGCCACGGCGTCCTCGATCCGGCGGTCATCGTGATTCCGTGGGATGACGCCGAAGCTTTGACCCGCGTGCTCGATGAACGCGACGACATCGCGGCCTTCTTCTGCGAGCCGGTGATTGGTGCAGGTGGCGTGTACGCGCCACCGGACGGCTATCTCGAGGCCGTGCGCGACACGTGTCGGCGGAACGGCGTGTTGTTCGTCGCCGATGAGGTGATCACCGGATACGGCCGCACCGGCGCGATGTTCGCGAGTGACCGGTGGAGCCTTGATCCGGACATCGTGCTTACCGCAAAGGGGCTCACCTCGGGCTACCTGCCCATGGGAGCCGTCATCGTCTCCGGGCGCGTCGCCGATCCGTTCTGGACACCGCAGGACCACCCGGTGCTGTGGCGTCACGGCTACACGTACTCCGGACACGCCGCCGCGGCGGCGGCCGCCCTCGCCAATCTCGACATTCTCGAGCGCGAGGGACTAGTAGCCCGCGTCGACGAACTGCAGCATGACCTCGCCGCGGCTCTGTCCCCGCTCGCGGCGTACGACGTCATCTCGGAGGTGCGAACCGGCGTCGGCCTGCTGACAGCGGTGGACTTCACGCCAGAGGCGCTCAGTGCGGGCGTACCCGCGCGCGTGCTCGCCGGCATGCGGGCGCGCGGGGTGCTCACCCGCACGCTGGCGTCCGGTGCGATCCAGGTATCCCCGCCGTTCGTCATCACCGGCGAGGACATCGCTGAGTTGGCGGGGGTCATGGGCGACTCACTCGGCGCGGCCGGGGCCGCGACTGTTCCGGCAACGGCGAGCGCGGCGGACCTGCTGCCGCAGATCACCACCGATGAGGGCGTCGACGGATTCGATGACGACCACTACCTGCGCGACCGGCCGCCGCATCACGGCTAGCCGATCCCGACGGACGAACTCCTGTCCGTTGCCTACCTGCTGTCTGCAGTTGCTCGGACCACGGCGGCGAGAGGCCCAGCGAGGGCTGAAGCCGCCACCTCCGTGGCTACCCGGTCGGGTACGGCGACCAGGACGAGGCTGTCGGCGCGGGTCGTTGACCCGGCGAGAAATCCCGATGAGTCCTGGCGTGGCACCGTGATGACGCGGGCTGACTGGGCCACCACCTGACCCCGACGTTCACGCGCCGCCACAAGATCGATGACATCCCCGGGCTGGAGGAATTCCGCAAGAGCCCGATCAGCGAGGCGCACCGGGACGGCCACTTCACCGGTGGCGAGTGCGCCGGAACCGACGCCGCTGGCGAATCTCGATGCGGTGACCGGCTCGCCGGCGTCCATGCCCGTCGCCAGAAGACGACCGATGACGTCAGCGGTGTCGGCGTAGGCGCCGGCAACGACCAACTCGGCAGGGACGGCTGCGACCGTGACGTCGTCACCCGTCAGCGTCACCCCGGGTGGCAGGTCGTGTGCGGCGACGACGATGTCGGTCGTGACCGGTGGCGCCGGACGCAGAACGCCGAGAGCGACAAGAACGGCCAGTCCCGCGCACCCGGCCGCGAGCGGCCGGCGCCAGCGGTGGACGAACCGGTGGATGCGGGTGAGCCCGATGCCAGGGAGCATGCCCCGACGGTAGGTCGATCACGGCTTCGGTGTCGTCCGTCATCCACAGGGTCGGCCGTTGACTACGTGCCGACACCGTCGAGGTGGTCGCGGCCTAGGTTGTCGTCGAGGACGTGCCGCTCGACGAGCCGGCGGAGTTCGAGGACGATTTTGTTGAGGACGAAGACGATGTCGACGACGTTGCGGACTTTGCGCCGGAGTCGGTGTTCGAGCCGCCCGATCCGCTCGCGGGGGCGTCGGCCTTCTTGGCTGAATCGGTGGTCGAACTCGAACTCGAACCGGATCGAGAGTCATTGCGGTAGAAGCCAGAACCCTTGAAGACCACACCGACATTGCCGAACAGTTTCCGTAATGTGCCGCCGCAGTCAGGGCATTCGGTCAGAGCGTCGTCGGTGAAGGACTGAACCGCTTCGAGCTCGTGATGGCACGCGGTGCAGGCGTATTGATACGTCGGCACGGACCCTCCTTCAATGAATCCCCGATGTAAGCACTCCACCAGCAGGAGTGCTAAGTGTCAGTC
>JAYNIC010000091.1:2348-2933 GCA_038108715.1 Candidatus Nanopelagicales bacterium
GGCCGGTAGTGTCCGCGGCGTGAGCATCGACGTCCAATCCGTCAGCAAGTCCTTCGGCTCCGTGCGCGCCGTTGACGACCTCAGTTTCACCGTCCCAGATGGCAAGGTCACTGGCTTCCTCGGCCCCAATGGCGCTGGCAAGTCGACCACGATGCGCCTGATGCTGGGTCTGGACCGAGGCACCGGCCGCACGCTGTTCGACGGTCGACCGCTGATCGAACACCCCTATGCCAGCGAGGTGGTTGGGACCCACCTGGACGCCAGGCCGTTCCTGCCCGGTCGCACTGCCCGCGACCACCTGCGAATGCTGGCGACCAACGCCGGGGTCCCCTCCGCGCGCGTCGACGAGGTCCTCGCCACCGTCGGCCTGACGGACGTCGCTCGCCGCCGGCCGAAGACCTTCTCCCTAGGCATGGCGCAGCGCCTCGGGCTGGCGGGTGCCATCTTGGCGCGTCCGCGGGCCCTGATGCTGGATGAGCCGGCTAACGGACTGGACCCGCAGTCCATTGCGTGGCTTCGCGAGTTCCTGCGCCACTATGCCGAGGCGGGCAACGCGGTCCTGGTGTCGAGTCACCTGCTCAGTGA
>JAYNIC010000091.1:2943-8217 GCA_038108715.1 Candidatus Nanopelagicales bacterium
GCAGATGGCCGATCACGTCGTCGTCATCGCGCGCGGCAAGCTCATCGCGGACGGTTCCATCGAGGAGTTGTCGGCGTCGAGTACCGATGTCTTCGTCCGCTGTAGCGCCGCCGCCGCCCTCGCCGATCTACTGACCCGTGCCGGTGCCACGACCACTCCCGAGGGTTCGAGCGGCCTCGCCGTCACAGGTATGACGACCGACGAGGTCGGACGCGCGGCCTTCGAGGCGGGCATTGCGGTGTGGGAGCTCACCCTGCGCCGCGCGAGCTTGGAGGAAACGTTCATGCGACTCACCGGCGAGGGTCAAGAGTTCGCCTTCGGGGAGGCGTCATGAGCGGGGTACTGAAATACGAGTGGGTCCGCATCACGACGGTGCGCTCGACCTGGATCCTCATCGCAGTCGCGGTCCTCGTCCCGGCGGCACTCGCACTACTGGTTGCCTGGCTCGTGCAGATGAACGGTGGTGGCAGCGGTCAAGGCCCGGGTGCGCAATCCCAGTCCGGCGTGCTCGGCCTGCTGCCGATCAGCGCTGCGATCCTGTGCACGATCGGGGCCGCCTCGTTCGGCCAGGAATATCGGCATGAACTCATCCGCATCACGCTCGCGCTCTTCCCGCGGCGCACTCCGGTCTTTCTCGGCAAGACCGTGATGGTCGTCATCTTCGCCGCAATCACCGCGGTGATCGCCATCGCGATCATCTCCCTCGCGGAGTACCTCGGCAGCACGATCAACAACCAGAGCTGGAGTACCGACGTCGTGGGTGTACCCGGCCTTATCGCGATCGGCTACGTCACCATCTTCGTCCTGATCGCGTTCGCCCTCACCGCGCTGACCCGCAATCAGCCGCTCGGCATCATCGTGCCGATCGTGCTCGCGGTGCTCATCGAACCGATCATCGGCGGCATTGCTAGCGCGCAAGAGTGGACGTGGATGAACTGGGTCCTGCCGTTCAGCAACGGCACCGCCGCCCTGTCGGCAAATGGCGCCGAGTCGTGGGGGCACCTCGCTGTCTTCGGCGGCTGGTTCCTCGTCCTCGCTGTCCCGGCCTGGCTCTTGTTCCTGCGCCGCGACGCGTGAACAATTCGGCACATCCGGCGCGGGACGGCAGCGAGACCGCCCTGCTCGTAGGGCTTGTCGCCCTCGGTGGATTCGTCGGCGCGGCCGCGCGGTTTGCCGTGATGGAGTTCGTGGCGGCGACCGAGTTGCCGTTCTGGCTGGCGACATTCGGGGTCAATCTTGCCGGCTGCACGGTGATGGGTGTCCTGCTCGCTCGCGTCTCGCGCCTGGGCCGCGGCTCGGTCCAGATGCAGCAGCGCTGGCGCGCATTCCTGGGCTTCGGCATCCTCGGCGCATTCACGACGTTCTCGACCTTCAGCGCGGACATCATCGAACTTGCGCTCACCTCGAGCGTCGGCGCGGGCGCCTACATGCTTGCTACGGCGATCACCTGTCTGGCCGGTGTGATCCTCGGCGAACGCTTGGCCCGCGGGGGGATCGCATGATCCCCTTCGTACTCGTTGGCATTGGGGGTGCGCTCGGCGCGCTTGGCCGTTATGGCCTCGCGCGGTGGGCAATGGCGCGCGGCACGCCCAACTGGCCGTGGGGCACCTTTGCTGCCAACGTCATCGGCTCGTTTGTTCTCGGGGTTGCCCTCGTCCTTGCCAACGGCGAGCCGCTCCTGTTCATCGGCGTCGGTTTCTGCGGTGGCTTGACGACATTTTCCTCTTTCGCCGCGGACATGCTCATGCTCATACAGGTCGGTCGACGTCCAGCAGCGACGTACTACGCGGTGGGATCCATCGTCGCCGGTGTTCTGTGCGTCATTGGGGGGATGGCCTTCGGAGGTCTGTTCGCCTAGTCGACGTTACGTGTGGGACACCCACACGATGCGGCTGGGCGTGATGAGGGCGTCCACCGGGCGATCGTGCGGCTCAAGGGGGATCTCATCAACGATGTCGTCGTCGCCCACGATGGCGGCCACGGGCACATCTGCCGGCAGGGTAGCCAGGACTCGGTCGTAAAAGCCCCCGCCCTTGCCGATGCGTCCACCTGTGAGATCCACGGCGAGGGCGGGGATGAGGAGTGCCCGCACGGGCAGCAGCGGGACGCCTGGCCCGGTCGGTTCCTCGATCCCCATCGCCGAAACCGATCGTGCCCCGCGGCTGTCCACCCAGTCCAGATCGTCGCCCTTCACCCGGGGCAGGAGGACGGTGAAGTCGGCCGACTCAAGTGCCTCGATCATCGGCCCGGTGGGTGGTTCGGTCCCGTACGAGACGTAGCAGGTCGTGCGCGCAGGGCCGGCGATCCCGCCCAGGAAAGCCAGGGCATTCGTGGCCAGGCCCTGCGCATCAATCGAGGCGCGGGCACGCCGTTGAGCTCGTGCCCGCGTGCGCACGGCCGCCTTCTCGGACGGCCCGACCGCCTCATCCACCCCTGCCACGCCCGGCATTCTTCTAGGCTGTCTCCCGTGCGCGTGCGGAAAGCGGTGATTCCGGCAGCCGGGCTTGGTACCCGATTCCTGCCGGCGACCAAGGCGACCCCCAAGGAAATGCTTCCGGTGGTGGACAAGCCAGCCATCCAGTACGTGGTCGAGGAGGCGGCCGCGGCGGGCATCGATGACGTCCTGTTCATCACCGGGCGCGGCAAGCGTGCGCTGGAGGACCACTTCGATCGCAACCTCGAGTTGGAGGCCGTGCTCGCTGAGAAGGGCGACGATGAGCGGCTCGCCGTCATTACGGCGTCAAACGACCTCGCTCGCATTCACTACGTCCGACAGGGAGAGGCGCTCGGTCTTGGGCATGCGGTCTCGGTGGCAGAGCGCCATGTGGGCGACGAGCCTTTTGCCGTGCTCCTCGGCGATGACCTCATCGATGAGCGCGACGACGTTCTGCGCGGGATGATCGACGCGCAGGAAGCACTGGGCGGTTCGGTCCTGTGTCTCATGGAGGTTCCGCGCGAGCAGATTTCGCTATATGGCTGTGCCGCGGTCGAGCCCACTTCTACCGACGGCCTCGTTCGAGTGACCGATCTCATCGAGAAGCCGTCGATCGCCGAAGCGCCGTCAAACCTTGCCGTCATCGGTCGCTATGTCCTTGACCCGGCGGTCTTCGGCGTCCTGGCGCGAACCGAACCAGGTCGTGGGGGGGAAATCCAACTCACCGACGCACTCCGAGAACTCGCACACGACGGCGCGGTGCACGGTGTGATCTTCAGCGGTCGCCGGTACGACACCGGCGATCGCCTGAGCTATTTGCAGGCGGTGCTCCGTCTCGCACTTGAGCGCGAGGATCTCGGCCCCGCATTGCGGGAATGGCTCCCCACGGTGCTCGACGGCTCGCAGGCATCCAGCGACACGCAAACATCTCCTCTCGAACGTGGGGAGTCTTCGTGACGACGCTACGACCGGTTGCCGATCACGTTGCCGCGGTCCTGGCCGGGGCGGCGCCCCTGCCGGCGGTGATGGCGAGCCTGACCGATGCCGAAGGCCTTGTTCTGGCGCAGGACGTCACCGCGGCCTGGCCCCTGCCGTCCTTCGACAACAGCTCGATGGACGGATACGCCGTACGCGCGGCCGAGGTGTCCGGCGCGAGCGAGTCATCGCCGGTGACGCTCCCCGTGCGCGGTGACATCGCGGCGGGGCAGTCCGCTGACGAAGCGCTAGCCGCGGGGACTGCGGTGCGCATCATGACCGGAGCGCCAGTGCCGACCGGTGCCGATGCGGTGGTCCCGGTCGAGTGGACCGACGGCGGGACCGACACGGTCACCATCACCGAGCCGCCCGATGTGGGGGCCCACATCCGCCGCACGGGGGAGGATGTCAAGACCGGTGACCTCGTCGTGGAGGCGGGGACGGTGATCACCGCGCGAGTTCTTGCCATGCTCGCCGCTGTGGGTCGTGGCAGCGTCCTGGTCCACCCACGTCCGCGAGTCAACGTCCTCTCCCCCGGCGATGCACTCGTCGATCCCGGCGTCGATCCGGGCGTCGGCCAGATTGTCGACTCGAACAGTGACATGCTCACCGCTGCTGCTCGCGAGGCCGGTGCGGTCGCTCGCCGCATCGGTCCGGTCCCCGATGATGACGCGACGTTGGCCCGCGTCCTTGCGGATGCGGCGGCGGAGTGCGACGTCATCCTCACCTCCGGTGGCGTCAGCATGGGCGCCTATGACACCGTCAAGGCGGTACTGACCGACCTTGGGGGAGTGGAATTCGTCAAGGTGGCGATGCAGCCGGGCATGCCGCAGGGCTGCGGTCTCGTTGACGGGACCCGCATCGTCACGCTGCCGGGAAATCCGGTGAGTTCCTATGTGTCGTTCGAGGTCTTTGTTCGCCCGCTCATTCGGCGCCTGCTCGGTCATGCCGCTATCGATCGCCCGCGGGTCCATGCGATCTGTTCGCGCCGTTTCACATCTCCTGCGCACAAGACCCAGTTCGCGCGCGTCCGACTATCTCAACGCGATGGCCTCCTCGTGGCCGAACCCGAGGGTGGTCAGGGTTCGCACATCATCGGCGGTCTGTCGCGCGCCCACGGCCTTGCCGTCATCCCCCCTGAGATGACCGAGGTCGCCGAAGGCCAAGAGTTGGTCGTGATCGACCTCATGGCGCCGGAGGGAAGCGCGACGTGAGCAACGAATTCACCCACCTCGACGACAAGGGCGCTGCGCGCATGGTGGATGTCAGCGGCAAGGACATCACCGTACGAACGGCCACCGCCAGTGGTCGCGTGCTCGTCTCCGCCGAAGTCATCGCGCTGCTTCGCGGTGCCGGCGTGCCCAAGGGTGACGCGCTGGCGGTGGCGAGGATCGCGGGCATACAAGCGGCAAAGCGCACACCGGAGCTGGTGCCGCTGTGCCACCCGCTGGCGATTCACGGTGTCGACGTGGGTCTGGAGGTGTGCGACGACCACGTGGCCATTGAAGCAACCGTACGAACCGCCGACCGGACGGGAGTGGAGATGGAAGCGCTGACGTGCGTTGCCGTTTCCGGACTTGCCCTGATCGACATGGTCAAGGCGGTGGACCCGGAGGCCGTCATCACCGACGTGCGCCTGGAGGCGAAGTCGGGCGGGAAGCGCGGGGAGTGGCGGAGGTCCGAATGACCCGCGGTTGGCCGGCTCACCTGCGCGAAGGTCACGTGGAACTGCGACCGCTGCGCCTGCGCGATGCCAGTGCGTGGCGCGAGGTGCGTACGCGTAATGCGCCATGGCTGCGACCGTGGGAAGCGACCACGCCGGCTAGCGAGCATGACGTCCCTTCGTCGTACGGTGCCATGGTCCG
>JAYNIC010000092.1:0-3921 GCA_038108715.1 Candidatus Nanopelagicales bacterium
TCGTCGGTGCGTTCGGCGTAGGAGCCCGCGTGGATCCATGTGCTTGCGGTTCGTGCGATATTGCGCAGCGTGTCGAGTACTGGACTCTCCAGGGGTGCGGCCACCTCGCGCGCGGTCACTAGGTCGAAGGCACCGGGGATCCACAGTTCCGGAAGGACGAGCAGGTCTGCCTGGGGCGCTACCTCCTCGACACGTCCGAGGATCCGAGGGATCCGTGCACTCGGAGCTTCCGAAGCATCGGATGCCATCTGCAGGAGTGCCAGCCGTACCGTCACCGCATGACCCTATCCGTGAACCGTCGGTCGGGGAGCGGCATGCCGCGTCTCGTAGGCGCGGGCGGCTCGCATGACGAGTGCGTCGGCGTACGCCGCCCCGATGATCTGCAGACCGACGGGCAGGCCTGCGGAGGTGAGTCCGCACGGCACGGTGATCGCCGGCTGCTGCGTGAGGTTGAACGGATAGCTGAACGGAGTCCACGACAGCATCGACTCCGGGGTCATGGGTACCGCGCCCGCAGGCCGCGCGTCGAAGGCGGGGATGGCGACCGACGGGGTGACCAGTAGGTCGTAGCGGGTCATGAACAGGCGCATATGGGTGCCGAGCGCGTTGCGTCGCAGGTTGAGTTGCGCAATGTCCTGGGCGCTGAACTTCGCGCCCTGCTCGGCTTGGGCGGCAAAGTCGGGATCGGTGACGGCCTGCCCCTCCGGCCCGAGGGCGTCGTAGACGGTCTTGGAGGAGACGAACCATAGGCCGGTGGAGATATCGAGGGGGTCATCGAAGCCGGGGTCGACCTGGTCGACGATGGCGCCGAGGGATTCGAGTTCGCGCGCGGCGGCGTCGACCAGTGCGGCGACCTCGGGATCAACGTCGGCGTACCCCAGTGTGGGCGAGTAGGCGATGCGCAATCCGTGCACACCATGGTCGAGACTGTCGAGATAGTCCGTTCCGTCGTACGGCAGGGATGTCCAGTCGCGTGGATCCGGACGGGCGACAACGTTCATCATCAAGGCGCAATCGGTGACGCTCATGGTGTGCGGACCGACGTGGGCGACGGTGCCGAACGGGGAGAGCGGGAAGGCTGGCACGCGGCCGAAGCTCGCTTTCATGCCGACATTGCCGCAGAAGGCGGCCGGGATGCGCACGCTGCCGGCGCCGTCGGTGCCCATGCTGATTGGTCCGAGGCCCGCGGCGACCGCGGCGGCGGTGCCACCGGAGGATCCGCCCGGCGTCTTCGCTGTATCCCAGGGATTGCGGGTGATGCCGGTGAGGGGTGAGTTCGTCTCGGCTTTGCAGCCGAACTCTGGGGTCGTGGTCTTGCCGAAGATGACCGCACCAGCCTCGCGGATGCGCGCGGTGCAGGGTGCGTCCTCATCCCACTCCTGATTCGGATCGATCGCACGGCTGCCCCGCAGCGTTGGCCAGCCCTGGGGGGTGAGGACGTCCTTGATCGTGGCGGGCACGCCGTCGAGATCGCCGACGGGTGAGCCATCGCGGCGGTGGTGAACCCACCTCTGTTCGCTCGTGCGTGCTGCCGCCATCCCGGCCTCGGCGTCGATGAGGCAGAACGCATTGAGCGCGGGGTTGAGGCGGTCAGTGCGATCGAGGACCTGCTCGAGCGCCTCGACGGGGGAAGCCTGTCCGGTCCGGTAGAGGTCGAGCAACTCCGTCGCGGTGAGCTGCGTGAGATCCATGGGCTGGATCCTTCCGCAAGCCGACGAAGTTTCGACCAACCGTGGGGGAGTTTCGTCGAAAGATCGTCGGCTTGCGGGGGAGGTAGTACCCCCCGGGGTATGGTGGTGACGTGATTGACGCCCTGCGCATGTGGTCAGCGCGCCGCTGGCGGGTGGCGCTGCTTGGGGGCATCGCCACCGCGGTTCTGGTTGCCCTCCCGACCGCCGTCATCCCCAACCCGATCTTCGGCCGTGCCGTCGAGGTCACCTGGTGGTCTTATCCCATCGTCGTGCTCACCGGCATTCTCGGTGGGTTGCTCCTGGCGACGTACGTCAAGGAACCCTGGATGGAGACCGAGACAGCCGAGGAGCAGACCGAGGACAAGAAGGCATCCAAGCTGGGCATCGCCGGCGCCTTCGTCGCGTATTTCGCTGTGGGGTGTCCGGTCTGCAACAAGCTGGTGCTGCTGGCCCTCGGAGCTTCCGGTGCGATGACCTGGTTCGCGCCGTTGCAGCCGTTCCTCGCCATCGCCTCGGTAATCCTCATGGCGGTGGCGCTTCGAATTCGCCTGAAGAACCAGGTCGCCTGCTCTGTCTAGCCTGGTCTAGGCGAGGACGACGTCGATACCTAGGTCGCGCAGTGACTCCAGCGTCTCCTCATCGGCACCGCGATCTGTAACCAGCACATTCATCGCGGACAGCGGTGCGATGTGACCTGCGAGTCGGCGACCGAACTTGCTGGAGTCGGCGACCACGATGACGCGCTCGGCCCGCTGGAGGAGGACCGCATTGGTGCGCGCCTCAATGGCATCGTGGGTGGTCAGGCCTGCTTCCAGATCAATGCCGTCGACACCGATGTACGCCGTACCGATGGTTGCTTGAGCCAACGCCGACTCCGCCCACGGACCCACCAGTTCTGTGCTCTGCGAGCGCGCTACGCCACCGGAGACAACGACACGCATGCGCGGCTTGGCCGCCATCTCGCTCGCGATGTTGAGTGCGTTGGTGACGATGACGAGATCAACGCGCTTGGACAGCTCTCGGGCGATTTCACTCGTCGTTGAGCCGCCGGTGAGTCCGACGGTCTGCGGACCGGGGGGAAGCAGCAGGGCCGCGATGCGGGCGACGGCCGCCTTCTCCTTTTTTGAACGCCGGTCCCGGTAGGCGACTGGCAACTCGGTGCTGGAGTCGGTGGGGACGGCCCCTCCGTAGCGGCGTAGGCACAGCCCCTGTTCGTCGAGGATCGCCAGGTCGCGACGCAACGTGGCTTGAGAGACACCGAACTCTTCGGCCAACTCTGGAACGTGCACACTGCCCCGTTCGCGAAGTTGCACGAGGATCGCCGCGAGGCGTTCACCGCGCAGGGCGGCGTCAGCCGCGCGCGGTGGCATCGTGGGCTAGCGGCAGGTGCAGCGCTGCTGCTCGGGGACGTGGGCCATGACCTGGTCGACGTGTTCGCCGCAACCGGACCAGGTGATCTTGCCGCAGGTATGACAGTGGGCGGGGCTGCACATGGGGGATCCTCCAACGTTCCGGGGTCTGTTGAGGATACCCCATGGGGTATGTATTTGCTGAAATGGAGCCATGACGACCCTTGGCACCCTCACCACCCACCCGGCCCGCGACCGAATTGACCTCGTCCCCGCCCCAACCGCGACCGCGTTGGCGGACTGGCCCGGCGGGTCGGAGGTTTTCGTGGCGCCGATCGATCCGACCCTCGCCGATACCACCGCCTTCTGTGCGGCGTACGACGTCCCGCTGGAGGCGTCGGCCAACTGCGTCGTCCTCGCGGGCAAGCGGGAGGGAGTCGAACGGATGGCGGCGTGCGTTGTCCTCGCCACCACCCGGGCCGACGTGAATGGGGTAGCGCGGCGTCACCTGGACGTGCGCAAGATCTCGTTCGCGTCGATGGATGACGCGGTGGAACGAACGGGCATGGAGTACGGCGGCATCACGCCGATTGGTTTGCCCGATGACTGGCCGATCCTGGTCGATCAGCGTGTCTTCGAGCAGCCGCTCATCGTTGTAGGCAGCGGGTTGCGCTTGTCGAAGATCGTCCTGCCGGGTGCGCTATTGGCGACATATCCCGGGGTGGAGGTCATCACCGACCTCGCCAAACCCCTCCCCCAATAACTAATACATTTTTAGGTTTAAGAAGCCTATCTAAACTATTGATTTTATTATTTTTTACCACTTAAAATTTCACAGTACTATGAGCCAAGAGGCCTTAACAGCTCTCTGCTGATTATGT
>JAYNIC010000092.1:3931-8164 GCA_038108715.1 Candidatus Nanopelagicales bacterium
CTCAACACTCCATCAACCACCCCCCCATCACCTCCCCAACCCCCCCCCCAAATACCGGCTTTTTTTTTGTCGCGGGCCCAAAACTACACCAAATCGCCCCGCTACTCAACACTCGCGGGATGGGGCCGGGGGAGGGACTAGCTCAGGGCCTTTGCCTTGATCTTGTCGAACTCCTCCTGCGAGATGGCGCCAGAGGTCAGCAACTGCTGCGCCTGGGCAATCTGCTCCGCGGGGCTGGTGCCCGCGACCTGCTTGATGTAGGCGTCCTGCTCCTTCTGAGCAGTAAGCACGGCGGCCTGCTGGCGCTCGGCCATGCCGCGGCCGTACACGATGATGTAGACCAGCAGGGACAGGAACGGGATCAAGAAGAGCAGGAAGATCCACAGCGCCTTGATCCAGCCGTTCATTTCACGGTTGCGGAACAGGTCCAAGATGATGCTGAACAGCACCATGAAGTACATGATCATGAAGAAGATGATGAGCAAGCCCCAAAGGAACTGGCCGAACTCCATGTGAACCTCCTTCGTAGTCGTAGGTGGCTACATGATGGTCTATCGGCCATCAGGCGAGTACCGGGGTAGCACGGCCCATCGCCTAGGAGCCCACTCCTAGAGTGCTCCCGTGACGACACCCGGACAACGGCTCGGGCTCTATGCGACGGTCGCATCCCTCAGCCGTGCCGCGAGCGGTGGACTGCCGAGCGCCATCATCCTGGGAGTACTTGCCGCCGGCGGGTCCGCATCGGACGCGTCTCTCCTCGTTGCTTCGGTCACCGCCGTGGCCGGCCTTGTCGGCCCCCTCGTCGGCGCCGCGGTCGATCGCCTGGAGCAACCCCGACGGGGCTATCTGCTCGCCATCATCGTGCTCTCGGCGACCGCTGCCGCCCTGGCCATCGGTGTCGGCTCGTGGCCGCCGGCCCTGCTCGTTCTCATCGCCGGTGGCGCTGGTCTGGCCCACCCGATGTTCATCGGCGCATGGAGTGCCCAGGTCCGCCGTATCGCTCCGGAGGTGCCTGCAGCCCGGGCCTACGCCGTCGATGCCGCGACCTACAACATCGGCGACATCCTGGGGCCGGCCCTCGTCGGCATTGCCTATGTGTACGACGCATCGACGCCCGGCGCGGCATCGCTCGAAGTTGTCACCGTGCTCTACCTGTGCGCAGGGCTCGCCGTGCTCTTCGTCGCCATCCCGCACCGCGACAGCACCGTGCCGCCCGAACCGCTTCGTCATGCGTTGCGCGGGCTGAGCATCTTCTGGCATTCGGTCGCACTGCGACGTTCAACGATCATCAGCACAGTTGCCTTTGTGGGAATTGCCGGCGTAGTCATCAGCGCCCCGCTGCTCGGGCAGGAACTCGCCGGCGATGCCGGCAAGGGTGCACTGCTGCTCGCCGTTATTGCCTTCGGTGCACTTCTTGGGGCACTCGCCTTCGCGCGGCGACCCATTCGGCGATTTGGTCCCGGCACTCTCGTCGTCATCACCACTGCCGGCCTAGGCGTTGGGATTGCCATGCTTGCTTTCGTTCCCACGTTCTGGGTCGCCGTTCCGGTCGCGCTCGTCCTCGGCGTCCTCGAGGCCCCGCCACTGACGTCCGTCTTGCAGGTGCGCGATCGTGAGTCCCCGACACATGTGCGCAGCCTGGTCTTCGTCGCGGCTGCGTCGTTGAAGACCGGTGCCTTCGCGGTCGGATCACTGCTCGCCGCAGCCCTGGTGATCTGGGGTTGGCGGAACCTCCTGCTGGCCAGTGCCGTCATCGAGATCGCGGCCGTGGCCCTCGGCCTGATCTTGGCCGGTCGATCCCGAAGAGGCCCGAGCGAGCTGACGGACACGCGCCCTAGGGTGTAGCCACCCAACGCAGAGGATGGACATGACCGCGATCGACCGCGACCGGCTGGCAGCACTCTTGGACGATGAGCGCCGACTCCACGTGCAGCGCTCACCGCGCTCACGTGAGTTGTACGACGAGGCCGATCACCTCTTCGGCCGCGTCCCGATGACCTGGATGAACAAGTGGTCCGGTGGGCACCCGCTCTACCTCGCCACCGCCCACGGCAATCGCATCACCGACGTCGACGGCAACGAGTACATCGACTTCGCCCTCGGTGACACCGGGGCCATGGCGGGTCACTCGCCGGAGGCGACCGTCGCCGCCGTACAGGAGCGCATCGGTGTCGAGGGTGGCATAACGACGATGCTGCCGAGCGCTGACGCCGAGTGGGTGGCTGCCGATCTGACGCGTCGCTTCGGTATGCCCCTGTGGTCCTTCGCGCTGACGGCTACCGATGCCAACCGCTGGGCGCTCCGCCTGGCCCGCATGGTGACTGGGCGGCCAAAGGTCGCAGCGTTCTCCTTCTGCTACCACGGCTCGGTCGACGAGACCTTCGTGCAGATGGGCCCTGGTGGCACGACTGAACTCCGTCGCGGCAATGTCGGCGCACCTGGATCCATCTACGACACCACGCGGGTCGTGGAGTTCAACGACCTGGACTCCGTCGAGCAGGCCCTCGCCCACCGTGACGTCGCTGTCCTCATCACCGAGCCGGCCCTCACCAACATCGGGATCGTCCTGCCGGAGCCAGGGTTCCTTGAGGGAGTTGCCGAACTGTGCACCAAGTACGGCACCCTGCTGTTGATTGACGAGACGCACACGATCTCTGCTGGTCCCGGTGGATGCACGGCAGCATGGGATCTCAAGCCGGACATCTTCGTGATCGGCAAGAGCATCGGCGGGGGTATCCCGTCTGGTGCCTACGGCATCACCGAACGCGTCGCCGAGATGGTGCGTGACCATCCTGACGCCGACCTCATTGACGTGGGTGGTGTCGGTGGCACGCTCGCCGGCAATGTCCTCTCGACCGCCGCGATGCACGCCACCTTGGAGCATGTGCTCACCGACGACGCGTTTGCGCACATGATCGACCTGGCGACCCACTTCCGCGAGGGCGTCGAGGCGACGCTGGAGAAGTACGACGTCCCGTGGTCGATCAGCCAGCTCGGCGCTCGCGCGGAATACCGATTCACTGCCCCGGCTCCCCGCACGGGTACCGAGTCGGCGCACGCCGAGGACGACGAACTTGACGAGTACCTTCACCTCTTCATGTCCAATCGCGGCGTCCTCATGACACCGTTCCACAACATGGCGTTGATGTGTCCGGTGACGTCCCGCGCCGACGTCGATCTGCACACGGCCTTCTTTGCCGAGGCCGTAAGGCGCTTGATGCCATGACGCCGCCGCCCTTCGACCTCACTGGCCGGGTCGCACTGGTCACCGGCGCCGGTAGCGAGTCCGGGATCGGGTTCGCCGCCGCGCGTGCGCTCGCCGAACTCGGTGCCTCCGTGACGCTGGCGGCGACGACCGAGCGCGTGCACGATCGCGTTGACTCGCTCGGCGCGCAGGGCTTCGCCGCCCACGGGGCGATCGCCGACCTCACCCAGGCGCCCGACGCCGAGGTTCTCGTGCGGGCTGCACGCGAGCACTGGGGGCGGCTCGACATAGTCGTCAACAACGCCGGGATGACCAGCGTGGCACTGCCGGGTGGCCCTGAAGGTGGCGATGCGCTGTCACTGGACGCGGACGCGTGGCGTGCCTCCATGGCGCGCAATCTGGACTCGGCGTACTTCGTCAGTCGCGCGGCGATACCGGGCATGCGCGATGCAGGTTGGGGTCGGATCGTCATGGTGGCCAGCGTCACCGGTCCGGTGATGGCCATGCGCGCGGAGTCGGCGTATGCCGCCGCCAAGGCAGGCATGGTGGGGCTCGCGCGCTCGCTGGCGGTGGACTTCGCCGCTGACGGCATCACGGTCAATGCGGTCGGGCCCGGCTGGATCGCCACCGGTTCCCAGACCGAGCACGAGCGGGAGCAGGGCCTGCGCACACCGATGCGCCGCAGTGCCACCGCCGACGAGGTGGCGTCAGCAATCGCCTGGCTGTGCACGCCGGGCGCGGCGTACACCACGGGACAGTGTCTCGTGGTTGACGGGGGCAACTCGATCGCGGAGGAGCGGTCCGGCGGCGGATGACCGGCATCCAACTGTCATGCGGTGCACCGAGATGGGTCATCGGCAAGACAACGACGGGGACGATCCTTAGTCTCAAGAGATGAAGAAGACCGCGCTGCTCGCCCTTCCCCTGCTCGTCGCGGGTCTCACCGTCCCCGCGGGTGCCATGGCTGCGCCCGCGCCCGTCGTGTCGAGTGCCAAGGCCCCTTCCCTTGCCTCAGCGTTTCCCTACTG
>JAYNIC010000093.1:0-8125 GCA_038108715.1 Candidatus Nanopelagicales bacterium
GTCCGATCGAGGGGCGCGACCCCCATCACGCCTCCGAGCCGCAGATGGGGCGACTCCTCGATGGCCCGGGCCAGGTCGGCCACCTGGCTCGGGGGCGCTCCCCCGCGACCGGTCGAACCCTCCGGGCCTGCCTCAAGGTCGACCTGGATCAGGCAGGTGACGGTGCGGCCGGCGCGGCCAGCACCGCGCTCGAGCGCGGCGACGAGCTCTGGGCGGTCCACCGAGTGCACGACGTCGGCGTACCGCGTCACCGAGTTGGCTGGGTTGCTCTGCACCTGCCCGATGAAGTGCCAGGTGAGGTCAAGGTCCGCCGTCTGGCCAGCCTTGGCTCGCGCATCTTGATCGCGGTTCTCCCCCACGTCGCGTACGCCGAGGTCCGCGAGACGGCGTACGTCTTCGACCGGCCACGTCTTGGTGACGACGATGAGGTGGACGTCATCCGGATCACGCCCGGCCTGGGTGCACGCGCTGGCGATCCGGTCGCGCATGTGGGCCAACGACGCGGCGAGTTCGCTCTCGCGCGCATCAGCCATCGTTGCCCCGCAGCACGATGAGGCCCATCTGCCGCCCGGTGACGCCGTCACGGCGATAGGAGTACAGGTCCGGGCTCTCGTAGGTGCAGCCGCCGACGAGTTCACCAGCGATGTCCCACCTGCTGAGTTGAGCGAGGACACCGGCGCGCACGTCCACCGCCGGGGTTCCCTGGCGTGTGGTCGCCCACGCCTCGGGGACCACATCGCTGATCTCGGCGCGCACCTCTTCGCTGACCTCGTAGCATCCCGGGCAGATGGCCGGGCCGATCCACGCATGGACCTGGCCACGCGGCGCCATCACCTCCAGGGCCGCGCCGACGACGTCAGCGGCCACGCCCCGCCAACCGGCATGGACCGCGGCCACCTGACCCGCGCCAAGATCTGCGAGCAGGATGGGAACGCAATCGGCCACCTGGGTGCCGAGGATGAGGCCCGGTGCGCGGGTGAGCGCGGCGTCGGCAGCGGGTGGCTCGTCAGGGCAACCCAGCAGTTGTACGACGTCGCGGCCGTGCACCTGCCGCATGAGAGCGAGCGCGTCACCACCGAGGTAGGCCGCCGCCGTCGCGCGGTTGGCCGCAACAGCAGCCGGGTCATCCTCGACCGAGGCGCCAAGGTTGAGCGACGCGTAAACGCCCTCGCTCACGCCACCGTGCCGGTCGGTGAAGACCCATTCAGCGGCGTACGCGCCGTCGGCGATGCGGCCGCGGGCGAGGACACCCACGGCGCTGTTACTTCAAGAAGTCGGGGACGTCGAGGTCATCGCCGGTGTCGTCGAAGACGATGGTGCGCGGCTGCTGCACCGGGCGCTTCGGTGGCTCCGGGGTGACGGGAATCTCGGCCTTGTCCTCGGACCCCGACTGCTTGGTCGCCACGGCGGCCGCGAGCGGGGTCTCCTCGGAAATGCGCTTGGTCACCGGCTGACTGCGGCGGGTCGGCGGCGTCCCGCCGTCGAAGCCCGCGGCGATCACCGTCACGCGCACCTCATCGCCGAGCGTGTCATCGATGACGGCGCCGAAGATGATATTGGCATCGGGGTGAGCGGCGTCGGAGACCATGCGGGCGGCCTCGTTGATCTCGAACAGGCCGAGATCGGAGCCACCCGACACCGACAGGAGGACGCCATGGGCGCCTTCGATGCTCGCCTCGAGGAGGGGGCTGGAGATCGCGGCGTTGGACGCCTCCACGGCGCGATCATCCCCGCGCGCAGAACCGATGCCCATCAACGCCGAACCCGCACCCTGCATGACCGACTTCACATCCGCGAAGTCGAGGTTGATCAGGCCCGGGGTGGTGATGAGGTCGGTGATGCCGGAGACGCCCTGCAGCAGCACGTGGTCTGCCTGACGGAAGGCATCGATGACCGAGATGTTCCGATCGGACAGTGAGAGCAGTCGATCGTTGGGAATCACGATGAGCGTGTCCACTTCAGCACGCAACGCGTCAACACCGGAGTCGGCCTGGTTCTGACGGCGGCGGCCTTCGAAGCCGAAGGGACGCGTGACGACGCCGATGGTGAGAGCACCGAGGGACTTGGCGATGCGTGCGACAACCGGCGCACCACCGGTTCCGGTGCCACCGCCCTCGCCGGCGGTGACGAAGACCATGTCGGCGCCACGCAGGACCTCTTCGATCTCCTCGGAGTGATCCTCGGCGGCCTGGCGGCCGACGTCGGGATCCGCACCGGCACCAAGACCGCGGGTGAGTTCGCGGCCGATATCGAGCTTGACATCGGCGTCGCTCATGAGCAGCGCCTGCGCGTCGGTATTGATGGCGATGAACTCCACGCCCTTCAGCCCGACGTCGATCATGCGATTGACGGCGTTCACGCCGCCGCCACCAATGCCGACGACCTTGATGACGGCCAGGTAGTTCTGAGGTGCGGCCACGGGTGCATCCCTTCGGGTCCGACCACGGGGCGTCCCCCACGGTCGCTGCGCGCCGGTCTGCGCGCAGATCTAAACCTCACGTTAAGGTTTAGATCTAGTCGTTCACCTGCTGTGTTGAGGTTAGGGGGCCGCCCCACGGGGGGCAAGCAGGCACGCCCACAACACGCGACTTCTGTCACATCCGTTTCGTGCTCGAGTGCGCGTGAATCCGCAGGTCACGCCCCAGAACGGCACCGCTCCACCGACGTGAGAAGCCCCTCGCCCAGCGAGATGACCTCCTCCGACGAACCCGGGGGGCCACAGACCGCCGCGATGGCCCGCGATGGAGCGGGTACGACGTTCACGCGAAGTTCGGCGGGGATCCGTTCGGGATCGCCGTGGTTGAGATGCGGGTGGGCGACGACGGTTCGCCCGGACCGGGCGAGTTCCTCGCCGAGAATGCCCTGACGATTGCAGCGCGAGGGGCGGCAGGTCAGCGAGTCGATGGGCACAGCGTCCAGACTCGGCAGAGCCCGCGCGAAGAGCCGGCCCACGGAGTCAACTGGGTCGAGCAGGGCCAGACCGGCCACATCGGTGGGCGCAGTACCCGTCACGGACGCGCTCTCGGCGCCGCGATGGATCGAGCCCAGCACCATGGCCGCATGGGCCACCATCGCGGCACCTGCCGAGTGCCCGACGCCGATCATCGGTCCAGCCGTCGGGATGCCGCGATCGTCGAGCAGACCTACCTCGACCGCACGGGCGATCGTGGTGGCGACGGAGGTCAGCCAGGTGACATCGTGCATCGAGCGCCAGGGGCGCAATGTCGCAATGTCGGGAGCCACCGTCACATAGCCCTGTGCGGACAGCAGTTCGGCGACTCCGGTCACATGTCGCGCGCTACGGGAGAAGCCGTGCTGCACCCAGATCCAGCCGCGCGGATCGCCCTCGGCGGGCCGCCACGTCGTCCGCACACGCCCACCTGCGGGCACGGACAGGTCGAGGACGACGCTCATGGCGACAGCCTGCCACCTAAGCCGGCGTCCGGGCTCACCCGCTACGGAGCGGGGCTGCTCGCCATCGATGGGTTCAGGGACGGCCTTTCGGGCAGGTCCGATGTCGCCGGAGTGCCGGGAGCGGACACGTCGTAGTAGTTGGCCTTTACCTCGAGGAGCACCTTGAGCACGTCGGCTTTCAACTCCGGATCGCTCGCCGATCCCCAGTAGACGACCGATCCATTGCGCAGCGCCAGCCGTACGTCGTTGCGCGTGCCGGCCTCGACCACGTCGACCTTGGGCCGCAGCCACTGGGGCAGTTGGCGCGCGACCTCGATGGCCGCCTGGGCACCGGCGCCGGTCGCCACCACCACGGGTACGCCGTCCTCGGTCTGCGGCACGGTGCGAATCACCACGCCCCCGCTGTCGACGATGTCGTAGCCACCCGCTGACGCCACCTGCGCCACCGGCTCGCGCCGCTGCACCTCGATCAGCAGTTCATTGGGCCATGATCGGGAGACCTCGGCCGACTTCACGGCTGGTAGCTCCTCGATGCGTGCGGCCACGGCCCCGGTGTCCACCCGAAGCAGGGGTGTGCCCGTGGACACCGAAGCCACCGCGGTGACCTCGTCGACGGTGAGCGGCCCGGCGATCGCCGGAGCATCAGAAATCTGCACCTTCACCATCTCGACCGACAGCCACGGGGAGAACCACAACACCCATGCCGCGGCACCGGCGATGGGCAGGATGATGGCGAGCGCGAAGAGCAGCCGCTTCACGACCGAGCCCGCAGCACATCGACGATTTCGGGCGCGAGCAAACCGACGTCGCCCGCCCCCATCGTCAAGACGATGTCACCCGGACGGACCCGCTCCGCGACCACCTGCGGCACGCGCGCAAAGGACGGCTCGAAGGCCACGCACCGCGCCGCCAGGGGCACCGCGGCCGCAATGACCGATCCACTGGCGCCGGGGATCGCCTGCTCACCCGCGCTATAGACCTCAAGGACGACGACCTCGTCGGCGAGCCCGAGCGCCTCACCGAACTCCCGCGCGAATGCCGCGGTGCGCGAATAGCGATGGCTCTGGAAGACCACGATGACGCGTCCGCCACCGGCGACCTCGCGAGCGGCGTGCAGCGTTGCCTCCACCTCGGTGGGGTGATGGGCGTAGTCGTCGTACACCCGCACTCCACCGACGTCCCCGCGCAATTCGAAGCGCCGCGCTGTGCCGGTGAAGCTGCTCAACCCCTCGGCCACCTGCTCGAAAGGCAGCCCGAGGCGAAGTGCCGTCGCGACGGCGGCTGTCGCATTGAGGGCGTTGTGTCGGCCGGGGACCTGCAGGTCGATTCGACCGACGCGTACGCCGTCGGCCACGACACCGAAGGACCACCCGCGCGCGGCAGCATCGGCATCGACGATGCGGACATCGGCATCCTCAGCCACGCCGTAGGTCACGACCTCGATGTCCTCGGCGCGTAGTCGTTCGGTCACCGCGCGAGCTCCTGGATCATCTGCGCAGGCGATGACGGTTCCCTCGCCGACATGACGGCCGAACTCAACGAAAGCGTCCTCAATAGCGGTGTAATCCGACCAGTGGTCGAGGTGATCAGCCTCGACGTTGGTGATGATGCCGATCAGTGGCTCGATGAGCAGGAACGAACCATCGGACTCATCGGCCTCAACGACGAAGTGACGGCCACTGCCCCAGTGCGCATTCGTGCCGGAGGACTGCAACTCGCTACCGATGGCGAACGACGGATCGACACCGCACGCCTGAAGCGCGACGGTCACCATGGATGTGGTCGTGGTCTTGCCGTGGGTACCGGCCACGGCGACCGGATCGGTGCCCTGCATCACGGCGTTGAGCGCCTGCGCCCGCGTCCAGACGGGGATATCACGCTCGCGGGCCGCGGTGATCTCCGGATTGTTCGCCGGGATCGCCGTGGAGGCGACGACCACGCGCAACGCTGGCTGAGCATCCAGCACCGCCGGCCCGTGTCCGATGGAGACCTGGGCGCCCAGTGACCGCAGGGCCACCAATCGACGGGACTCTTTGGCGTCGGTCCCCGATACGGGGACTCCGCGGGCCAGCATCAATCGGGCAAGTGCGGACATGCCCGCACCACCAACACCGACCAGGTGCACCCGGCCGTCGTCGGGCAGCAGATAGGACGGCGTTCCCACCGGCGTCATCGCCGGCTCCCAGCCGCCTCGATCACCATCGCCGCGAGACGCTGCACACCATCGCGAATGCCGTATGTCGATGCTGCGCGGCCCATGGCCCCGAGTCGTTCATCATCCGTGAGCAGGCCGAGCACGGTTCCCTGTACGACGTCGGGAGTGAATGCCGCGTCGTCGATCAATAGGCCACCGCCGGCGGATACCACCGGGGCGGCGTTGAGCGCCTGTTCACCGTTGCCGACCGGCAGGGGTCGGTAATCCCGTGCCGCCATTGCTTCTTTTTCCCAAGCGGCGAGTTCGGCGCACGTCATCGCGCCGGCTCTCGATACGGCGAGGTCGGCGGCTGCGTAGGCCAGGTCCATGCGGTCGATGTAGTCCAGCGTCACATAGGGGACGCCGGCTTCGCTGATCGGGCCGAGTCCGGCTCGCTTGTCCCCCACGGCGTGCAGTACCTGCACGCCCGCTGCGCGCACCGTCTCGGCTGCCGCGCTCATGGTCTGGTTGAGGCGCTGGGCGCCTAGAGATCCACCGAAGACCAGCAGCGTTCGTCGGTCGGGGTCAAGTCCGAAGTGCGCACGGGCCGCAGATCGCGTCGCCGCACGGTCGAGGCCGACGATCGCCGGGCGCAGGGGCATGCCGACATAAAGCGCACCGTTGAGCGAGCCGGGTACCGCCTCGGCGGTGAACCGAGTCAGGCGCGCACCGACCCGGTTGGCGATCCCGGCACGAGCGTTCGCCTCGTGGATGACCAGCGGGATACCGGCTCGACGGGCTGCGACGTAGGCCGGCACCGCGACGTAGCCACCGAACCCGACAACGACGTCGGGGCGTTCCTCGCCGATGATCGCGCCGACGCGCCGTACCGAATCGGTGACGCGCCAGGGCACCAGCGCCAGATCCTTGGACGGCTTGCGCGGCATCGGCACGGCGGGGATGGTCCGCAGCGGGTAGCCACGTTCGGGCACCAGTCGCGACTCCAACCCCTCGGCGCGGCCGACGACGACGACCTCGGTGTCGGCATCGGTGGCCACGAGGTAGTCGGCGAGGTTGAGTGCCGGTTCGATGTGGCCCGCCGTACCACCGGTGGCGAGCAGGACCTTCACGCCGATGAATCCTGGGAGCGGGCGCCGTCGATCACGCGCAGACCAACGACCTCGGCCTTGGTTCCGCTGGCCGTGGCACCAGCGCGACGTGCAAAGGACAGCAGCATGCCGATGGCCGCGAGCAGCGGAAGTAGTGAGGATCCGCCGTACGACACCAGCGGAAGCGGGACGCCGGTGATCGGCAGCAGCGACAGGACCGCACCGATGTTGACGACGGCCTGGAAGACGATCCAGGTGCCGATGCCGGCTGAGGCGATGCGGACGAAGGTGTCGTCGGCGGAGTGCACGAGGCGGAAGGCAACGAAGGCGATGACGGCGAACAGGGCGAGAACCGCGATGGTGCCGACAAGTCCGAGTTCTTCGCCGATGACCGGGAAGATGAAGTCGGTGTGCGCCTCGGGCAGTGACCCCCACTTCTCACGGCTCGCCCCGAGGCCGACCCCCCACCAACCGCCGGTGCCGAGGGCAAACTGGCCCTGCGTCACCTGCCAGCCGTCGCCGAGTCGGTCGGCGGACGGATCGAGCCAGCTGGTGAAGCGACTCATGCGGTAGGGCGCAGCCATGGTGAGCGCGGCGAGGCCGAGCAGTCCCAGCATGCCGAGGACGACGAACAGCCGCAGGGGGGCACCGACGGCGAACAGCATGCCGGCGGCGATGACGGCGATGAGAAGCGCGTTGCCCACGTCGCCTTCGGCGAGGATAAGAAGAATGATGAAGCCGGCCACGGGCAGGAACGGCACCAAAAGGTGCTTCCACGAGTCGAGGATCGGCTCCTTGCGTGCGAGCAGATCCGCGCCCCACAGCACCAGCGCGATCTTGGCGAACTCCGAGGGCTGCAGGCGGAAGGGTCCGGCGATGTCGATCCAGTTGCGTTGACCGGACACCTCGACACCGATGACGAGCACCGCGCCGAGTAGGAGCAGCGAGCCCACGAGGGTCGGCCAGGCCAGTTTGCGCCAGACGTGCACCGGAAAGCGGGCGCCAATGAACATGAGGGCGACCCCGATGGCCGCGAACAGGAACTGCCGCTGCGCCAGGGTGTACGGCGAGTCGTAGAGCTTGATGGACAGGATCGACGAGGCGCTGAGAACCATGAGCAGTCCCAGGCCGAGCAGGGCCAGGGCGGCACCGAGGAGCAGGTAGTACAGGCCCATGGGGTGATGGATGAGGGAGCGGCGGGGCGGGGCCTCCTCGCGGGATGCACGAGGTCGCCGAGCCGTGTCCGCCATGGGGACAGTGTTCCGAATGTGACGCCTGTGACCTAGGAGATCATCGGGCGTGTCGCTGCCCTCCCCTTCGCCGAGTGCCCACAAACGGACTCCATGGACCCTAGGGTCAGGTGCGAAAGCATGCGTACGACGTACCGCGGCCGCGACGACCGCTCACCACCTATGACAGGGGCACCGATGGCGATTCAGACGATGGCGGCGTGCGGTTCGATCGGTGC
>JAYNIC010000094.1:0-8124 GCA_038108715.1 Candidatus Nanopelagicales bacterium
GGTGGGGGTTGCCTTCACCTCCATGGCGAACGTGGGTATGCCCAGCCAGTACTCCCGGGACTGGCGCCAGCCCCTCTTCGCCGTTGCCATGGGGCTGCTGTTGCTCGTCGCCCTGTCGATCCCCCAGGCGTTCTGGGACAACAGCAAGCTCTTCGCGTTCTCCTACCTCGCACTCGCCGCGCTCGCTCTAGGTGGCCAGTACGCCGTCGCACGCTTCGACCCCCCGATGCGTCAGGCAACCTTGCGGCTCATCCCACTCGCAGCCATGTTGCCGATCGCGCTGGTCGTTACCAGCTTCATCAGCAGCGAGACCCTCTCGGTCGTCGTCATCGTCATTGGCATAGCTTGCGCCGCGGCTGCACCCGTCCTATCCGGCTCGCGCGAGTGGAAGATCTCTACCGGCCACCTCGCCGAGCGCTACAGCCTGTTCATGCTCATCACGATGGGCGAGACGATCATCAGCCTCGGTGAAGGAGCGACCAAGGCGCCCATGACGCCGCTGCTCATCGCCGCCGTCCTCATCTCCTTTGTCCTCATCGTCATTCTGTTGCGTCACTACTACACCGAGGTCCTCGACGCGGGTGAGCGGCGTCTTCATGAGATCAGCGGCGCCTCGCTGGTGCGATTCGCGCGATACGGCTACACCTATCTGCATCTTGCAATGGTGGCGGGCCTCCTCCTCGCCGCGGTGGCACTGAAGGCGGCCATGAAGGACCTCACCACTCCCCTCGACGACATCCTCGAGGCCTGCCTCGCGGCCGGCGTAGGTCTCTTCCTACTCGCCACGACGCTCTTCTCCGCGCTGGCGAAGGAGCCATGGCGGAGACTGTCGATTCTCGCGGTCGTCGTCCTCGCCATCCTCACGGTGGTCGGACCACGGATTCCCACCATCGCTTTGATCATCCTGGTGGTCATCGCGGCCGCGATCGGGGTCGATCCGCGCAGCCTTGGCGGCCGCATCCCGCGTTACCTGTCCCGCGACGCCTAGGGATAACTGACGGTCATCGGATCATCGATCGCCTGCAGGACCTCAATGTCGATCGGCGGACTCGGTGCCGCGTACCGAACGCCGGGCCAGGGAGCGCTGCCCGGGCCACCCGGGTTGTACACCGGGTCGTAGTCACCGGTGGACGGCATCTGCACACGGGTGATCGCGCGCATCGCCGACTCGTCTCCGGACAGGATGATGTCGATCTGATTGTCCTTGTCCTCGCGGTAGCAGTCGTCGTAGGTGTCCTGCCGCAAACCGAGATCGGCCAGTCCCTCAACACGGAGAACTGCACCGTCGATGACGTAGTCGACGCCCGTTTGAGTGATCGCCACCTTCTCACCCGCCGTCGTGACCGCCTCTATTCGGAAGAAGCGTTCGAACTCCGTCGGCTTCATTCCGGTGACGCCGTCAGGTGTCATGCCCCCGGAGGTGAAGACGCGCAGCCGGTATTGCGCACGATCGCCGTACAGGGCCGCTCCATCGTTCGGCAGCAACCCCGATTGGAACAGAAGCGGGCCGGTGTCGCCCTCGGACGAGTAGCGACTGAGTTTTGCGGCCACCAGTTGCGGGCCACCACGATCAGATGGCTCGACATCGGGATCGGTGTACGGCGAGCCCGGCGAATCCACGCCCATGCCCACCGCGCTCACCAGCGTCGGCCCCGGACCGACCAGTTGCAGGGGCGTGGCACCCTCGACGACGTCGACGCGCACGGGGAAGATCGCGCCGGAATCTTCCGGGGCCAAGCGGTTGCCGAAGAAGCCGAAGACGACCACGGTCGATCTCTCGTTGTACTCGAAGTTCGGCCAGACGGCCGCAACCTCGGGTTGCACGACGGTGCCGTCGTTCAGGGTCACCGCGATGTCATCGGGGTCAAGGGAACTCGGCAGCACGGGCCAACTGAATTCGATCGGCAGGCCGTCCGCGTAATAAACCGGCGCACCATAGAGGGACGCGATGCTCTCCGGGGTCGCGGCGCTCGTGTACGCCGCCAAGGACGGCGTCGATCCATCAGCGCACGTCACGTGATTCCAGGCACCTCCCGCCAGATGCACCCGCGTTTCGCTGGCGCCGAGGTCATCCTCGGAAAGCCCGGGGACGCCGATGATCTGGGTGAAGCCCAGTCCGGCCGCCATCATGCGCGGTTCGGTGTCCCAGAGGTCCGCGTTGATGAGGGTGTCCTCATGGAGAACTACAGACGGATTTCGGACTGTGGAGATGATGCGAACGACCGCAACGGATCCGAGCAGCGCGGCCAGTACGGCGAGAGCCGCAACCCACTGCCAGACGCGCTTTCGGGGCCACAGCCTCATGTGGCTCCACATTAGGGGAGGCACGCAACCGGTGACACCGTGGTGCCACGGAGGAAGGGAGTGACTTGGAGAAGGTCAGTTCTCGTCGCGCAGTTTCGTCACCGCATCGATTTCCAATCGAGATGCGGAGACTGCCAGATTTCGACTTGTCGCGTAGAGGGCGACGCCGCCGATCACACTGCCGAGCCCGGCAACAAGTAAAACGTCCAGCGCATCGCTCAACGGCTGCTTGAAGGCCACCCACGCGACGATCGCTCCGACGACGATCAGCCAGCCACCGATGAAGGAGAGCCACCCATAGATGAGGACCTGTCGCGCGGTGCGTCGGGCGCCCGCAACCTGCTCGCGGTAGTCATCGGCGGACATGACCATAGCCGGACTCTAGCCCCCGCTGGGTGCATGAAGCTGGACCCCACGCACCTTCTGGATCGCCATGCGCGCACCAGAACCGACCGTGCAGCTCAGCACGTGGCCCCCCGCTTCGCCGTCGCGCGTTAGACCGTGCAGGTGCAGGCCCGGTTGACCAACTCCCAGCATGTCCGAGCCCTGCCGGAAACCGACCAGGGTGGCCTTTCGATCGGTCATCGGGAACTGCACCTGCTCGGCGATGACATCCGAAAGTGGCGGATAGGGCTTGGCCTGCTTCGGCACGCTGCGCGTCGTCAGCGCCGAGAAAGTGCCGTTGATGCGTACGGCGACGATGCCATCCTCAGCACCGGCAGCAGCGTCGATGATCGGAATGAGGTCACTGCAGGCCGTGTCGGTTGCCAGGCTCACCCACTCCTGAGGGGAGAAGCGCACGCCCTGGAAGAACGGCGTTGTTCGATTGAGATTGACCGGACGCGGCGTGCCGTCCGTACCGACGCGGTAGACGGTCCCCCGGACCAGGACAAGTTCGCCATCCAACTGGTCGAAAGTGCCCAGGCCAATCGTCGACTTGTCCACCACATCCGCGAGGGGTGCCACCGCGTCGAAGTCTGGCTGCACGAGGTAGTCGTAGGTGCCAGCCTGAGTCACCCAGCCGCTCGGGCTGGTGGCCGGTTGGGCCGCGACTGGAGAGGCGGCAAGCAGAGCCGCTGCGGCGGCGGGAACGATCAGGGCAGCGAGCGCCCGCGCGTGACGGGGACGCTGGAAGTGGTCAGGCACACCCGCACCCTATGCGCTCATCGCCCCTCGGCGAGCCAACCCCGGCACCACCGCACTGATCCCCGCTTGACTGTGGAACTGACCACGGAATCGATGGGTTCCGCAGGCAGGCAAGGGCCCAGGTCACGCCCCACCGACACGCAAAAACCATGGCACCAGCACCCCTCTTTGGTGCAGGTCAGGGCACCTTGCTGCCGACGGCTCCACCCTTTGCCCATGACCACCGAAACCAGCGAGACAGACGGTCAGCGAACCGGCGTCACCCAGGCAGGACTCGCGATCACCGCGGCCGTGGTGCTCGGCATCGCTGCCACCCTGACCGCCTGGTCGGCCTACCGCGAATCCCTCACCAGCGATCTCGTGCTGAAGAACTACTCCGAGCAACAGGCGGCCATTGCCTTGGCGAACGACACCTACGGTCGCGCCGACCAGCAAGAATCACTCGAGACCACGCTCTTTCTCGACTGGGCGGTCGCCACGTCGACGGGCAACGCTGACGCAGCGGCGTACCTCGAAGTCGTCATGAGTGATGAGCTCTACGCAGCCGTGGAATGGTGGAATGCTGAGCCGGCCGAAACATCTCCGCCGACACCTTTCGACGCCGCAAACCCGTATTTCGCGGACCTGCCCAGTCAGGTGCTCATCGCTGATGGCGATGCCCTTCTCGAAGAGGCTGATGTTCTTCGGCTCGCCGCCGAGGAGGCCGACGGGACGAGCGATCGATTCGATCTGGCAAACGTCTTCTTCGCCGTCGTCCTGTTCATCGCTGGTCTGACGACCATCGTCCAGAGGCGATCCATCCAGGTCGCCTTCCTCGCCCTGAGTGCTGTGGGTCTCGTCGGCGGTATCGCCGTACTCGTGACCACGGCCGGATGGGCATCCCTGAGTTAGAGCTCCGCCCGAGCAGTCTCCGGCAGAACCACAGTCACAACACCAGCAACACCTACCCCTGGGAGTCAGACATGTTGATAAATCGAGGCACCAAACTTCTTGTTGGACTCGGAGCCGTAGCACTCAGCCTCGCCGCCTGCGGCGGATCCTCCGCCAGTTCGCTCGACATGACAAAGTTAACCGAATTGGTCAAGAGTGAGACCGGTGCGAGCGAAGTGCGCGTTGAATGCCCACCCGACATTCCCATCCAGGCCGGGCTCGTCACCGAGTGCGAAGCCACGATCGACGGAGTAGACAGTCGCCTGGAGATCACTCAAAAGGATGACTTGGGCAATGTCAGGGTCAACTGGGCGGCCAGTGGCGTGCTGAACGGCCCTGACTTCGAGGCCAAAATGGCCGCGGCTGTCGCCGACGCCTGGGGCGGCCCCGTGACGGTCGAGTGCCCGCAGGACACGCCCTTGCAGGCAGGCCTGGTGACCGAATGCATCGCGTATGACGAGGAGTACGAGGCCGTCCTACTCATCACCCAGAAGGACGGAGTGGGAAACGTCGACTGGGAACTTGTCGAATAGTCTCCACATCATCTGGAGTCACTAGGAGTACATCATGGGTCAGATCCTTGTCGTCGAGGACGACGGCTTCACCCGAATGCTCCTGCGCAGCCAACTGCGCGAACTCGGACACGAGATCATCGGCGATGTCGGCACGAGCGCTGAGGCGATGATGCTGATCAGGTCGTCCCGGCCCACGCTGGTCATTCTCGATCTTGATTTGGGCCCGGGGCCCAGTGGCGTGGACGTGGCCTACGCGGTGCGCAAGTTCGTCCCCAGCTCAGGCATTCTGGTTCTGTCCACGTACGTCGACATCCGACTGATCGGCGACTTCCGGCCCCTGCCACCCGGTGCCGTGTTCATGGTGAAACGGTCTCTGAGCGACGTGTCGACGCTCGAGGCCGCTATGGCTGCCGCCACAGATCGTGAACTGGCGCAGGAGATCCATCGGCTCCAGCAGACTCAGCGCCTCCGGCGGCTACGTGACGGTCAGGTGGAGATCATGCGATTGGTGGCCAGTGGCCTGTCCAATGCCGAAATAGCGAAGGCACGAGGCATCGAGGAGGCGTCGGTGGCCAAGGCGGTGGCGCGACTCATCAGTCAGTTGGATCTGAGTTCGACGCATGCACGCAGCCCTCGAGTCCTGATCACCCAGGCCTACTTCGGCTTCGTAGCAGGGGCCATGCCTACACGAATCGGCACCTCGACTTCGTGACCAGACAATTGCGGGCGATGCGCTCCTCAGAACGGCAGTCGGTCTCCCCGTCGCCCGACGGTGACTCTCCAACCGATGAGGTCAACCGTGACTCGATGTCCGAGCTCCTTAAGGTCCCGGACCTCCCGGACCGCATCCGTCAGCGGGACGTCTCGTCCGCAACGGCCGTGCGCCTCGGCGTTATCTCGGCGGTGTGTGGCACCGCGATTCTCGCCGTTGTCCTGCTCGTTATGTCATCCGAGGTCCTCACGGCACCCACCCCGCTGACTGTCACTTCCATCGCGGGCCTTGTCGGCGCTTGCCTCCTGTGCGGGATCTTCACCGGCGTCTGGGTGTGGGCTGAAGCCACCCTTGCCCGCCGAGCGGGCGGCGTGGGCCTCCTCCGCTTCCTGTGCTCCTACTTCCTCGGCGGTGGACTGGTCGGGCTGCTGTTGGTCACCCTCGCCCCGAGAACCGGTTTCGCCTTGCGCGGACCGCCAGCTCTCACCATTGTGAGCATCGCCGTGGCCGCCACGTGCGGGGCGGTGATCCTCGGCGTTATCCACGACGGACGGAACCGCATCCAACGTGTCCGCGACGAGCTCGTGGCGCAGGCGACCGATGTCGTCCTCACGGGAACGTCTCAGGGCACGGAGGTGGCGCTGCTGCGGCAGACATTGAACGCTGAGCTCCGGACGTCCCTTCAGCCACATCTCGATGCAGCCGCGTTCCAACTTGCCGCAGAGGCCACCCGCATCAATTCTGAAGTCACAGCGTCTGCCGCACGCTTGCTCGAGGATCTCAATGACGCCTCGGTGCGACCCTTGAGTCACCGTCTCCAGCGGCGCGCGATCTCGGCCGGGGTGAGCGTGGGGCCGCTGTCGTTTATTCGCGGAGTCACGCGCCATCAGCCCTTCCGCCCAGGAATGGTGACCGCGATCTTCTTGCTCACGAGCGTGCCATCTACCTGGGTCAATGCGGGCTTTCCCGCCGCGACCGTCTCAGCGCTGGTGGGCAGTGCGCTTATCTACCTCATTCTCGGCCTCGGCAATGTCATCATGGCGCGCGTTCCACAATGGCACTCGGTGATATTCATCGGATTCTTCGTCCTGCTTCAAGTTCCCTGGATGGCCACCGAGGCGATAGAGGATCCCATCATGTCGGCATCCCGAGCCGCCGGCTGGGGCGCGACCGTGGCGATCAGCGCCTGCATCCTCTGGCTCACCTCTGGTATTGGTGAATGGCGCGCGCAACAAGCATCCCTCCTACGCCTGTACGCCGATGACATCGATATGGCCCGCCTCCAACTCCAGGCCCAGGACGAAGTCGTGCGAGCCCTTACGAAGGAATCAGCCCGAGCCCTACACGGTGCACTTCAGTCACGGCTCGCCGCATGCATTCTTGCTCTCGACCGTGCCGCCGCAGCGAACGACCCGCAGGCCCATGCCGAAGCCATGGGCCAGGCACGAGCGGTGCTGGCCGAGCCGTGGCCCGTCAGCGACGAACCCACCACCCAGTCCACCCTTGCCGATGGGGTCCGAACCAAGGTCGACCTGTGGCAAGGCATCGCCGACATCAGCTGCGTGGTCACCCCCGATGCCGTCAACGTCCCAAACAATGTCGCTCACATCGCCGTGGCGATCATCGAAGAGGCGCTGTGCAATGCGATCCGCCATGGTGGTGCCAACACGATCATGGTGCGAGTCTCCACTGCTGGCGATCACCACAGCCGCGAACTTCGTGTCCAAGTCACCGATGACGGCGGCGGAGTCAGTGGCCCCCAACGCGGTTTAGGCACCGCCTATCTTGACCAGGCCTGTCCGGGACGCTGGCAGCGCAGTACGCACGCCTCCGGGGGGTGCCAACTCGACGTGACGATTCCTCTCGAGCCTTTGGAGACGGAGACATGCTGACAATGCGCGTCCGACCTGCACACCGACTCCGACGTGTTCGGTTCGCAGTGCTCGCCTGCGTCCTAGCGCTCGTTTCGACCGCGTGTGTAGCTGGTGATGCCGACACCGCGACCGAGGCCTCCCCCTCACAGTCATCCGACCTGGCATCGCGAGCCGAAGTCACCTTCGACACGGGGTTCAATGTCGAAGTCGATGGCTTTGGCTTCCCGAACTACGGCAACGAGAGCGAGGTTGAGAACCTGTCCCCGTACTCGATGCGCATGCTCTTCGGCGATCAAGTCTGCGCGCAAATCGATGGTGAGGACTGTCGCCTCACTCCGACCGCCCTGCGGTGGATGGAGGTGCAGAACGACGGCATGGCCGGTGGCCACTGCTTCGGAATGGCTGGTTTGGCCTGGGCGCTCTTCGCCGGGTACGTCGACCCGCAGGCCTACGGCTCGGACCCCCCGGGGCAGATGCCCTTCGACGCCAACTGGGGTTTGCAGGCAGACATTGCCGCGGTCTTCGTCACCCAGGAAACCGATCCCACCTTCACGGAGCGGCAGACCGTGACTCCCAACCAGGCGCTGGAGATCCTCGCCCAAGAATGGGCCCAGGGCCAGGGATACGTCTTCGGGATCTATCG
>JAYNIC010000095.1:0-403 GCA_038108715.1 Candidatus Nanopelagicales bacterium
CTCGAGTCGGAGTTCGGTGCGTTCAAGATCTACCGGCCCCATCGCGACACCCGCTTCAGCAAGGACAAGACGCCAATCAAAGATCACCAGGGCGCGGTCGTGATGATCGAGGACGCCGTTGGCTACTACGTGCAGATCTCCGCGGCCGGACTCATGGTGGGTGGTGGACTGTATGCCCCTGCACCACGCCAACTCGCCCGGATGCGCACGGCTATCGATTCCCCAGCGTGCGCGACCTTGGAGTCCGAGCTTGCGAAGCTCCGCCGGGCGCGTCCAGCGTGGGATATCGACGGAGCGCCGTTGAAGACCCGGCCCAAGGGCGTGGCGGCCGACCACCCCCGGCTGGAGTTGCTGCGTATGACGCGCTTGATCTTCACCCGCACGTACGCCGACGAGTCGATGC
>JAYNIC010000095.1:413-1679 GCA_038108715.1 Candidatus Nanopelagicales bacterium
TCGATGCTGGCCTCACCCGAGGTCCTTGCCACGGTGCGCCGGGACTGGCGAGCTATCACGCCCGCGATGGACTGGCTCGCCGATCATGCCGGTCCCGAAGGCGATCCCAGCAGCGACCACCTGCCCTAGGCTCCCTCCATGGGTCCTGAGGACGTTGACATCCAAAGGTCCGGCGACAACCGGGCGACCTGGGCCGACCTCCATGGGGGCACCGGGGATATCGACGTGCAGAGATATTTCGAGCGGCAACTGCCGTGGCCGATAGAGGTCGAAATGTGGGTCATCCCGGTGGGGGCCTCGGAGGGTGCCCACGTCCACGACGAGCACGACCCCGATGGATACGCCGATGCGCGCGAGGTCTACCTCGTCGTAGAAGGCCAGGGGAGGGTGACACTCGACGGAGCGGAGTACGACTTCGGCCCGGGTGATGCTTTCGCTGCCGGGTCGCGCGTCCGGCGCGGGATCGCAAACGTCGGTCCGTCGCCGTTGCGCATCGTCATCGTCAACGACCCTGGACCGCCCTTGGCCGACGCCAGTTCCTAAGCGGCGCCCCGTTTTTCCTGAGGCCGCTGCGGCAGGCTTCGCGGGTCGGCAGTGGCGGCACGTGAACCACTCCATGCGGTCCACGCGCGATCGGCGGCGGTGCCGACGATGTCGACGATGCGATCGAGCAAGGCGGCGTCGCTCACCAGCGGCGGGGACAGCTGGATCACGGGTTCGCCCCGGTCATCAAGCCGGCAGAGCAGGCCAAGGTCGTCCATGTGCGTGGACAGTTCACTGCGCAGCAGCCAGTCGGCCTCGTCAGCGTCGAACAACTCCTTGGTTTGACGGTCCTTCACCATCTCCAGGGCCCAGAAGAAGCCCATGCCTCGCACGTCCCCCACGAGAGGGATGCGGCGAAGTTCCTGGAGTCCGGCCTCGAAGTGAGGTGCGAGTTCACGGACGTTTTCGAAGACTTCGTCGCGCTCGTAGATTTCGAGCACCTTGTCGGCCACGGCTGTCGTCATCGGGTGACCGGAGTAGGTCAGCCCGTGCATGTAGGTCTCGCCGCCGGTGACGAAGGGTGCCGACATGCGCTCGGTCATGAGGACGCCGCCGAGTGGTGCATGCCCGGCGGTCACACCCTTGGCAAAGGTGATCAGGTCGGGCCTGCCGTCGAACAGCGACGAGGCAAACCAGTGGCCCACGCGGCCGAAGGCTGTGATGGTCTCGTCCGCGACGAGGATGATCCCGTAGCGGTCGCAAATGTCGCGCAGGCCAACCCAA
>JAYNIC010000095.1:1689-8115 GCA_038108715.1 Candidatus Nanopelagicales bacterium
CTCCCCCGGAGTTCTGTACGGGCTCGGCGATGAGCATCGCCACCTGGTCTGGTCCCGCGAAGCAAATGGCTTCCTCGGCTTCGGCGAGAAGGGCCTGGGTGAGAGCCACCGGATCATGCCCCGCCGGATGGCGATAGGCATTGGTATTGGAGATGAACGAAGTTTGCACGGCCATGGGTTCGAACGGGGTGCGGCAATCGGTCAGCCCGGTGAAACTGAGTGCTCCCATCGTGGTGCCGTGGTAGGCCAACTTGCGTGCGATCGCCTTGGTGCGCTGTGGCTCGCCGTTGATGGCGTGCCACTGGCGAACAAGTTTCCATGCGGATTCGACCGCTTCTCCACCGCTGTTGGTGAAGAACACGCGATTCATCCCTAGGGGGGCCGCGTGCTCCGCTATCCGTGCGGCAAGTCGCGCCGCGGACGGGTGCGCGAGGTACCAGGTGGGCGTGTAGGGGAGGGTGGCAAGTTGCTCGGCCGCAGCGGCGCCGACCTCTGTTCCGTACGAGTGGCCGAGGTTGCTGCAGAACAGGCCGGACAGGCCGTCAATGAAGCGGCGGCCGCGTTCATTGATGACCTCGCAGCCCTCGCCGCGCACGATGATCTTGGATCCGGCTTCGGCGTACTCGCCCATGTCGGTGAAGTTCAGCAGCAGGTGGTCGCGAGCCTGCTGACGTGTGGTTCCGGTGCCCTGTTGCTTGGCAGGGTCCATGGTTTTCACATCCCTTGATCCTGAGTATTCGTTCAGGATCCAGCGAGAGTAACACCCTGAATGGCCGTTCAGCAAGGTGCGGCGCCGCGCGCCGGGTCGCAGTTGTGTCGCAACCGGGTGCCGGCCGCGGGGGCGTCACAGGGGCATTCGCAGCTCGGTCACGGCTCCCTGCCACCACAAATCGGCGAGGCGTTCGGCGGTCATTCCGCGGTCGCCGAGTGCGAGTTGGATTGCAAGCCCATCCATGAGACTTGCAAGGCGAATGGCCGACGCTTCGGGGTCCATGGGGTCGAAGTCGCCGGTTGCCTGACCCTCACTGATGACCTCACGAAGAGCCGATCGCCACCGTCGATCCAGCGACTCCCGCGTCGCTCGGGCATCGTCGTCATGCAGGGCTCTCACCCACAATTCAAGCCAGAGCCGCCAGTCGCCGACCGCCGGCCCCATGCCTGCCGCGAGATCGGCCATGTGACGCAGGCGTTCAACAGGTCCGGCCTGCTCGCGCAGATCTCGATCAAGGTCCTCGTAGAACTCATCCTCGAGGAGGGTGAGGGCGGCGTTGAGGGCTCCGGCGAGAGACTGGAAGTGATACAGGATCAAGCCCTGGGACGTTCCTGCCGCCTCAGCGATGTCAGCCACCCGGGTTCCAGAAAATCCCCGATCCCGAACCACGTCGACGGTGGCACGCAGAATGCGATCGCGCCGCTCCTCGGGAGCCTTCGCCGATAGCGAGCCCTTAGCCAACGGACCTCCTTGATGCGCGCCACCCTGAACGAGCATTCAGGTAGCCTGGCGTGCGAGCCCATCTTCGCAGTCTCAGGAGCGCCATGGCCACCGATCCCCGGTACCTCGAACTTCAGGCCCGAGTTGCCGCGTTTGTTGACGATGTTCTCATTCCCCTGGAGGTCACGGCAGAACTCGCGGGTGGCCCACTCCCGACCGACACGCAGCACCTCGTGCGCGCCAAGGCATTCGAGTACGGCGTCAACGGGGGGCCCCACTCTGTCGAACATGGCGGTCACGGCTGGTCTACGACGGAGTGGTTCCTTGTCGAGGAGCAACTTGGCCGAACCACGAACGGCGTTTCCTGGTACATCCCGAACGCCTACAACGTGTGGAAGCACGCATCGCCGGCTCTGCAGGAGCGGTGGCTCATTCCGGCCTTGCGCGGTGACCTTCATGACGCATACGCCGTGACCGAAGCCGAAGCCGGCAGCGATCCCTCGGGGATGACAACGACGGCACGCCCCCTTGATGACGGTCGATGGGTCCTCAACGGCGAGAAGTGGTTTGTCACGTTCGGCAGTGTCGCCTCGGTCATCGTTGTCATGGCCTACGCACTGGTTGACGGCCAGCGGTTGCCGACCCTCTTCGCCGTTCCAGCTGACACGCCCGGTATCGAGACGGTGGCGGACGTCCCCTTCACGCACACCTACCCGCACGGCCATCCGACGCTCCGCTTCACCGATGTGGTCGTGAGCGGCGCGGACGTCATCGGCGCCGTAGGTGAAGGTGACGACCTGCAGCGCATGTGGTTCACCGAGGAGCGTCTTGGAATAGCGGCGCGGTCCGTCGGCGCGATGCAGAGGCTCATCGAAGAGACGATGGCCTGGGCGACCAATCGCGTGCAGGGCGGGGCGCGGCTGATCGATCATCAAGGCGTGAGTTTTCCGCTGGCCGATAGTGCCGCCGATGCTGCCGCGGGGCGCCTCCTGGGGCTTGAGGTGGCGTCGATGGCAGACGCGGGGGCCGATCCCAAGTTGGTGCATGGCAAGGCCTCGATGGCGAAGTTGTTCTGCTCCGAAGCGGCAAACCGGTGCGCCGATCGCGCCCTGCAAATCTGGGGCGGTCGCGGCTACATGCGCACGACCGCCGCCGAGCGTTTCTGGCGCGAGTTGCGCGTCGACCGCATCTGGGAGGGCACCTCGGAGATTCAACGCCTCATCGTGGCGCGCTCGCTGGAGCGTCGCGGTGTCCGGGCCATGCTGACGTGAACCGCTTCGATCGGCTGTTCACGCCCGCGTCGATAGCGATCGTGGGAGCTTCGGATCGGGAAGGGACGTACGCGCAGAACACCATTTCGAATCTCGCACGAGCCGGCTACGCAGGGCGATTGATCGGCGTGCACCCCACCCGAGGGATAGCAGCCGGGGTCACCTGTGTGCCGACGCTGACAGATGCTGGCCCCGTGGACGCGGTCGTTGTCGCCACGCCCGCGGATTCGGTGCCGGACTACCTGGAGGAAGCCAGGCACCTCGGGTGCGGCGGCGCCGTGGTGTACGCCGCTGGCTTCGCTGAAGCTGGCCGGGATGATCTCGCACGACGATTCACCGAAGCGGCGGGCGACCTGCCCGTTATTGGGCCGAATGGCAACGGCTTTGTCAACATCGCGGCCCGTGCTCCGCTCTGGGGCGACGCGGCGCGCATGCCGGACCATGCCGGGGGAGTCTCCCTGGTCTCCGAAAGTGGAAACATCGGCGTGATCGGACTCGCTCATCGCCAAGGCGAGGGTCTGCACAGCGTGGTGTCCATGGGAAACGCAGCCGTGGTGAGTTCTGCCCAGGTGGTCGAGTACCTCGCCGCGGTCGAGGGCGTTCGGACCGTGGCGCTCTACCTGGAAGGCGACGGAGTCGGAGCTGAGTGGTGCCGCGCCTTTGCCGCGTGTGCTGAGCACGACGTTCGCGTCGTCGTTCTCAAAGTCGGAAGGAGTGAGCGCGGCGCGGCGGTCGGTGCCGCACATACCGCTGCGATCGTGGGTGATCACGGTGTATTTGCTGCGCTGGTTGCCGAGGCCGGTGGTGTCTTGGTGAATCAACCGCACGAGCTTTTTGAGACGGCTCGCGCCCTGTCTGTCGGCCAACGCGACAGACGAGGCGTTGGGATGCTCACATGTTCTGGTGGGGATGCCGCCATCGCCGCGGACCTGGCCGATGATCTCGGTGCTCAGTTTGCCGACTTCAGTGAGGCGACGCGCGAGAGGCTTACCGCGTTGCTTCCTCCGGCCGCGACCGTGGCGAATCCCGTCGACCACACGTCACTGGTCTGGGACGACACCGAAGCGGTCGCGGCGCTGGCCGAGGCCGTGGGGCGTGATGTTGGCGTCGGGCACCTCGTCTACGTGCAGGACGAGCCCCCCGGCCTGCCGGAGGCTGCCGAGTCCGAATGGCGTGCCACGAGGGCGGGCGGCGTACTCGGGGGGGAACGCGCCGGACTGACCACCATGCTCGTAGCGACGACACCCGGACAGGCGCCGCCGGGAGCCGTTGCCGGTCTCGACAATGCGCTCAGGGCGCTGGCGCTCCTCCAGGGCTTGCCACCTGACCCGGCGCGCCTGCGCGATATCGGCAGCCTGGTTGGGTCCGGAGGTGACGGTGGTCAGCTCACGGAGCCTGAGGCGAAGGTCACGCTGGCACATCGCGGCGTGGCCGTCCCGCGCGGTGTTGTTGCCCAGACATTGGACGAGGCCATCGAAGCCGCGGCGGGACTCAGCAACAACGTGGTGCTCAAAGTGGTCACACCGGGCCTGGCACACAAGTCGGATGTCGGGGGCGTCGTGGTCGACGCTTCCAGCGAAGTCGAGATCTCAACGGCGGCACAGCGACTGCTGAACCTGCCATCGGCTCGCGGAATCCTCGTGGAGGAGCGCATCGACCACGGACTCGAACTGCTTGTCACGGCCCGCGCTGATGGTGTCGTCCCCACGCTCACGATCGGGCTTGGCGGGCTCTGGGTTGAGGCCCTAGGTGATGTCGTCGTCGTCCCCCTCCCGGTTGACGTCGGACGCGTCAAGGAGGCTCTGCCACACCTGCGGGCGTGGCCCCTGCTTGCCGGTGCCCGGGGCGGCCAGGCGTACGACATCGATGCGGTGTGCCGAGCGGCCGTCGCGATTAGCGACGTCCTGGTCGAGGGCAACTATCTCCTCGTCGAGGTCAATCCGCTGGTACTGGCGCCCCGAGGACCCGTTGCGCTCGACGCGCTCATCCGCTGATTAGGCAAGTGATTGCCCCGGGCTGGTTGGGCGTTCTAGACTTCCTGAATGGTCAATCAGTTCACCCCCGCACCCTTGCCGCAGGCAGACCTCGACCGAGTGCTCGCACCGTTTGGCGAAAGCCGGATGCTCCCCCCTGCTGCCTATACGTCCCATGAGGTGTTCGACTGGGAAATGACGAACTTCTTCCGCGGCTGGCAATGCATCGGCCGCGGCGACGACATTGCCGAGGCAGGCATGCAGCGCGCAGAACGGGTCGGGGATACGACCGTGTTGCTTGTGCGCGGTCAGGACGACGTTCTACGGGCCTTCGCGAATACCTGTCGCCACCGTGGCCACGAGATCCTGCCGTGCGGCGGGGCGACCAAGGCTCGGGCCATCACCTGTCCGTACCACTCCTGGTCCTACACACTGGACGGCGATCTGTTCAGTGCTGCCGGGTACGCCGGTTTTGGCGACTTCGACATGGCGGACTTTCCGCTGCGCCCCATCGCGGTGCAGGAGTGGCACGGCTGGATCTTCCTCGATCTGTCTGGGCTCGCCGGCCCCCTGAGTCAGCACGTTGCAGGTCTTGAGGAGCGAGTCGGGCAGTACGTGCCGGAGAGTCTGACGGTCATGGGTCGCCACGAGTACGTTCTTGAGGCGAACTGGAAGATCATCATCGAGAACTACCAAGAGTGTTATCACTGCACGTCCATTCATCCGGAGTTGTGTCAGGTGAGCGCTCCGGAGAGCGGCGAGAATTGGGCGCCATCCGCAGGAGCCTGGGTGGGTGGCTGGCAAGATCTACGGCCCCACGCCGTCACCATGTCGCTCGATGGCCATAGCGATGGCGTATTCATCCCTGGACTCAACGAGATTGAGCAGCGACGTATCGACTACATCGGTGTTTTCCCCAACCTCTTGATCAGTCTGCATCCGGACTACGTCATGACCCATCGCATGGTTCCGCTGGGACCAGGTAAGACCTGGGTCGAGTGTTCCTGGGCGTTTCCGGCCGAAGCCGTGGCCCTGCCGACATTCGACCCCAAGTACGCGGTCGACTTCTGGGACATCACCAATCGGGAGGACTGGGCCGCGTGCGAGTCCGTGCAGCGTGGCCTCGAGAGCGGAATGGCGCAGGCCGGGCCCCTTTCTCCTGAGGAGGACGCGATCTACCAGTTCGTCACGATGGTGGCGCGTGGCTACCGGGGTCTGCCCTTGGCAGCCAAGCCGACCGAGTCCGCCACGGCCTGAACCCCCTCGTTTGTCACCTCAAACCGCGTTTGCGGGCCTGATTTGGGGGTCAAAACACGGTTTTAGGTGACAAACGTGGAGAGGTGTCCGGGGCTAGGCGGACTTGAGGGCCCCCGGCGGCAGTAGCAACATGGCGTCGGGCCGGCAGTGCACCGTCACCTTGTCGCCAGGAGCGTGGTGTCCGGCCCGCTCACTTGGACGGCGCACGACGAGCTCATCGCCGCTGGCGAGGCGCACGAGCACATCCGTGGTCGGACCCTGGTACACGGTTCGCGTGACCGTGCCGTCAATCGCTCCGGCCTCCTCGTCTGTGGGCTCCAGAAGCAATCGCTCCGGGCGGACGACCAGTCTCATGTCAGAGCCAGCGGCACCCTGCCCGCGGCAGCTGAGTACGTCGGGACCAATGCGGAAGCTCACCCTGCCCTCGCTCGACGCACCGACAACCTCGACATTGAGGATGTTGGCACTTCCGAGGAAGTCGGCGACGTAGGCC
>JAYNIC010000096.1:0-4406 GCA_038108715.1 Candidatus Nanopelagicales bacterium
GCCGTAGCGGGGGCGTCGTAGACGTCCTCGGGGGTTCCCACTTGCTCGATAAGACCCCCCGCCATGACGGCGAGGCGGTCCGACATCGTGAGTGCTTCCTCTTGGTCGTGTGTTACATAGATGAAGGTGATGCCGAGCGTCTCCTGGAGAGCCTTCAACTCGATCTGCAGGGTCTTGCGCAATTTGGCGTCCAATGCCCCCAGCGGTTCATCGAGCAGGAGCACACTCGGTCCCAAGACGATCGCCCGCGCGAGGGCAACCCGCTGTTGCTGACCTCCGGAGAGCTGACCGGGCTTGCGCTTGGCGTATGGCTCCATGCGCACCATCTCCAAGGCTTCGCCGACCTTGGCCTTGGTTTCGGCCTTGCTCATCTTCTTGTATCGCAGTCCGAAGGCCACGTTGTCCGCCACGGACATGAAAGGGAACAGTGCGTAATTCTGGAAGACCGTGTTGACAGGGCGGTCGTTGGCCGGGATGCGTGCAACATCGACACCGTCAATGCGGATCTCACCCTCCGTCGGGGCTTCGAAGCCTGCGATCATGCGCAGGGTGGTCGTCTTGCCGCAACCTGACGGTCCGAGGAGGCTGAAGAATTCGCCGGCGGCAACGTCAACCGAGATGCCGCGAACGGCGGCCACGTCCCCATAGGACTTGTGCAGGTTCACGACCTGAACGCTGCCACCGCTCACGGGGCCTCCTCTGCTTCCATGGGTGCCGGGCAAGGCGCGCCGACGGGGTCCTCGCATTGTGCCGAGCCGCCGCTCAATTCTCCCACTTTTGCCGAAGTCCTTGCGCAGGACTGAGCGGTGGTTCAGTCTAGGGACCATTCGAGCAGGCTGACCCGCAGATTGAGGAGTCCCATGACCAATCGCCCTCGACGCCCCGTTTCTCGCCGTCAACTGCTGCAGGCTTCGGCCCTAGCCCTACCCGGTGCGTGGGCCCTGAGTTCCTGCGCGCGCGAACAGCCCCTCGGCGCGCCCACCTCCGCCTCCTCTGCCTCTTCTAGCGGGGGATCGTCGGCAAGCGCGGCTCCCGCACCATCCGAGACCGGCATTCCGATCGCGTCACCGCAGAACCCTGTCAAGTGGCCGATCAACGCCGGCAATGAACCCATCGCCTCAGACTTGGAGCCCGAGGCCAATGCCACGCTGCGGCTCTACAACTATCCGGACTATGTGTGGAATCGCGTTCTGAAGAATTTCCAGAAGGAGTACGCGGACTACAACGTCAACATCGAGCTATCGACCTTCAACGACCTGCCCGAGGCGTTGACAAAGATCCGCAGTGGGAGCGTTCCCTACGATGTTGCTTTCCTGACATACAACTATCTCGGCAAGTTGGTTTACGGAGACTTGATTCGACCGCTGAATCACAGTTACATCCCCAACATCGTGGATGCCTGGGATAACTTCCAGAACCCGTGGTACGACCAGGAGTGGCAGTACACCGTGCCCTACACGGTGTACACGACCGGTATCGGGTGGCGGTCTGATCTGATTCCCGAGGACATTGGGGCACGCCCCGATCCCTACAACGTGTTCTGGGATACCAAGTATGCGGGAGAACTCGCGGTGCTTGACGATGACCGCGAGGTGATCGGCATGACCATCCTGCGTAACGGCGGGACTGATGTGAACTCCAGCGATCCGGCAACGCTGGGAGCCGCTCGCGACGCCATGATGGAGATGCTGTCATTAAGCCAGCCGCGGGTCACGATCACCGGCTACACCGATATTCCCGAGGGCACGCTCTCCCTTTCGCAGTGCTGGTCCGGCGACATGATCACCGGGCAGTACTACATGCCTGAAGGCGTCGATCCCTCTGTGCTGCGCTACTGGAGCCCGCCGGATGGCAATGGACTCATCGGCAACGACTTCCTGTGCATTCTCAAGGGGGGCGAAAACCCCGTCCTGGCACATCACTTCCTCAACTACATGCTCACGAACGATGTGGCACTGGAAAACTTCGGCTGGGTGGGCTACCAGCCACCCATGAAGTCGCTGTCCCCGGACACGATGGTGGCCGACGGCTGGGTCCCGGAGAACCTCGCCGCGGCGGTCGTGAAGCCCGAATGGTTCGACGTGGGCTACCCCTTGCTCGAGTTGAAGCCCGAGACCGAGGCGGAATACCAGGCGATCTGGCAGCAGTTCAAAGCCGGAGCCTGACTTGGGCGGACGCCTCCAGCGGCTGCTGTGGCCGATCCTCGGCCTGCCCGCGATCGTCTGGATCGTCCTGTTCTTCCTCGTTCCGCTGTACGTCGTCTTCTGCGTGTCCTTCGGCGAAGTCGATCCGATCTTCCGCACGCCGATCCCGGTGTGGAACCCGTTGGAGTGGCGCTTCGACCAGGTCGTGGTCGTGTGGGACCGACTTGTCGGACCAGACAACTTCTACCTACCGCCGGTGCTGCGCACGCTCTACTACGTCGTCATTGCTGTGGTCGCCTGCTTGGTGATTTCCTTCCCGGTGGCGTACTTCGCCGCCCGCTATGCGGGCCGATACCGAGCGTTGGTTCTGGCACTTCTGGTCGCGCCATTCTGGATTTCCTACATGATGCGCATGCTGGCATGGATCAACCTGTTGCAGCCGGATGGTCTCGTCAACGCTGTCATCACGATGGGAGGCGTCGTCCCGCTCGATGTCAATTGGCTCAGCGGCAACCCCTACACGGTCGTTCTGGGGCTGATTTACGGATACGTGCCGTACATGATCCTTCCCCTCTTTGCTGCCCTTGATCGCATCAATCCAAGTCTGCTCGAGGCGGCCCGCGACTTGGGTGCCGGAAGTTTTGATCTCTTCCGACGGGTCGTCCTGCCCATGAGCATGCCGGGGGTCATCGCGGGAACCCTTCTCGTCGCGCTCCCCATGATGGGCGACTACTTCACCACCGACATGCTCTCCAAGTCGCCGAGCACCTCCATGATCGGCAACCTCATCAATCTCTCGATCGCAACGCCCGGACAGTCGGGTCAGGCGGGCGCATTGCTCATCCTGCTTCTTCTGGTACTGCTCCTTCCCATGATCTGGTACACCCGCAGCACGGCGAAGGCGGAGGTGCGGTCATGACCGTGTCAGCAGCACCCGCTGAAGCCATACTCGAGGAGTCCCGGCCGGGGGGCCGTCGATCGCGACTTCGCGGCTCGTCGGATGCGCGCGCCTATGGCTTGGCCACCATCACGATGATCTACCTGCTGTGGTCGCTGGTGCCGGTCGCCATCGTGGTGCTGTTTTCCTTTAACGCTGGCCGCTCACGAAGCACGTGGCAGGGGTTTTCCACACGGTGGTACACCTGGGACCCCGATGGATCGGTCCTCAACGACGAGTCCATCCGGGTGACCTTGATGCACACCATCGTGCTCGGCATTCTCGCGACGATCATCACGGTGCCGCTTGGCGTGCTCCTCGCCCTCGCGCTCGATCGTTGGCGAGGTCGTATCCCAGCCGGTGCCAACTTCACCGTCCTCATCACCTTTGTCATTCCCGAGATCGCCTTGGCCATTGGTCTGTTGTTCATGGTGACGTATCTCGCGACTCCGTTCGGCCTGGGGACGACAGCCCAGGTCATCGGGCTCGTCACCTTCCAACTGGCCTATCCGGTGGTGATCTGCCGTGCCCGCCTTCTCACGATCGGAACGCAGTATGAGGAAGCTGCGCGCGATCTCGGTGCCACGGCGCTCGGGGCTATCCGGCGGGTGATCCTGCCGATGCTGTTCCCCGCAATTCTGGTGAGCGCCATCATTGTCTTCGCTGGAGTACTCGACGATTTCGTGATCGTTCGCTACCTGTCGTCGGATGCGTCGACGGAGACGACCTCCATGCGCATCTATCAGACGGCGCGAGCTGCGCCAACACCTGCGCTCAATGCCATGGCAACGATCATCCTGGTTGTTTCGACCGTGGTCATCATCCTCGGTTGGCTGCTCTATCGCCGACTCAACCGGGGTGAACGCGGAGGCGACATCGGCGCAATCGCTGGACAGATCTAAATCCCCCTCGACCAAGGAGAGACCATGCCATCGCTACCGAGTCGGGCCCGCATCGTCATTGTCGGTGGCGGGTCCATCGGTTGTTCGATCGCCTATCACCTCACAAAACTCGGTGTTTCCGACGTCCTGCTCATCGAAAAGCACGAATTAACCGCCGGTACCACGTGGCACGCGGCCGGGCTCATCACCAGTGCCGGCTTCCACGATGAGACCTCGCTGTGGATCTGTCGGTATTCGCGTGACTTGTATGAGCGACTCGAGGAGGAGACCGGCCACTCGACCGGCTTCCGGCCGGTGGGTCACCTGTCGGTGACCACCAATCCCGAGCGCATGGAAGCGATCGTCCGGGAACGGGATTTTCAGGCAGGGTTCGGAGTCCCCAATGAGCTGGTGACACCCGCGGAGATCGCTGAACTCTTCCCC
>JAYNIC010000096.1:4416-5704 GCA_038108715.1 Candidatus Nanopelagicales bacterium
CCCCGAACCCCCCCACCCCCCCCCCGCCCACCACGAGCCCACCGCCGTCCCCACCGCCCACGTGACCCCCGCACAGAGCGCTGAACACTTCCCCATGGCCAAGGTCGACGACCTCATCGGTGGCTCGTACGTCGCGGACGAGGGGCGGGCCGATCCAGTCGGTGTGGCGACCGCACTGGCCAAGGGTGCCAAGATGGGTGGGGCGACGATTGTCGAGGGCGTTCGCGTAACGGGATTCATGACGTCACCGCCGACTCGCTCCGGGCAGCGACCGACCATCACCGGTGTTCGCACGGATGCGGGCGATGTCGAATGCGACATGGTCGTCTTGGCTGCAGGTTTGTGGACGCGGCAACTCGCGGCTCAACTCGACGTCGACGTTCCGCTGCAGGCCGCTGAGCACTACTACTTGCTCACCGAGCCGGTCGATGGCATCCATCGGGATCTGCCCATCGTCGAGGAGCTGGACTGTTACGGCTACTTCCGCGAAGAGGGTGGCGGCATGCTCGTCGGGCTTTTTGAGCCGGTAGCCGCCGCCTGGCATCTCGAAGGCGCTCCCGAGGACTTCGCGTTCGGCACGATTCCGCCCGACTGGGAGCGCATGACCCCCTTCCTGGAGAAGGCGATGGACCGCATTCCGGCCTTGAGTTCAGCCGGTATTCGGACCTTCTTCTGCGGCCCGGAGAGTTTCACCGCGGACGTCGGTCCGATGCTGGGGCCCGCTCCGGAGATGCACGGACTGTGGATTGCCGCGGGGCTGAACTCGCTGGGCATCCTCCAGGCTGGTGGTGTGGGCAGCCTGATGGCCACGTGGATGGTGGACGGGGCATGCCCGGTAGACATCGCAGGCTTCTCGGTGGAGCGCGCCCACGCGGTCGAGAACTCCCGGCGGTTTCGATCAGAACGCACGGTCGAACTCCTCGGGGTGCTCTTCGGGGACGGCACCTATCCGACGTACCACCCGCACACGGCCCGCAACATTCGACGCTCGCCGCTGCACGAGGTCTGGGTCAAGCATCGGGCCCACTTCGCCGTAACGTCGGGTTGGGAGTTCGCCGAGTGGTTCTATCCACCGGGAGAGGAAGTCCGGGAAATCCCTCAGACATGGGGACGTGGCTTCTGGACTCCATGGGTTGCCGAGGAGCACCGCACCATCCGCGAGGCCGTCGGTGCCATGGATATGACCTTGATGTCCAAGTTCCTCGTGCAGGGTCCGGACGCCGCAGCAATCCTGGATCGGCTCAGCGCAAACGCCGTCGCTGGTCCGGTCGGCCAGGTGACGTACACG
>JAYNIC010000096.1:5714-6707 GCA_038108715.1 Candidatus Nanopelagicales bacterium
CGCAGTGGTGCATCGACAAGGGTGGTATCGAGGCCGATCTCACTGTGACTCGGCTGGCGGTTGACCGATTCATGGTCATCGTCTCGGACATCAGCCATCGACGCGTCGAACGCATGCTTCTCGACGAAGTGCGTGAGGGTGAATTCGCGACCGTGACGGACATGACGGCGGCGTACTGCCTGCTCACGGTGCAGGGTCCCCGTTCGCGCGAGTTGCTGCAGCGGGTGAGCCCGGATGATCTGTCCGAGGAGGCCTTCCCCTATCTCACCGCTCAGGAGATCGAAATCGGGTACTCCCGGCTGCTGGCTCTGCGGGTGACCTATGTCGGCGAGCTGGGTTTCGAACTGCTCATTCCCAGTGACCAGGCGGTGTCGGTATGGGAGACCCTTGAGTCGGCTGGTGAGGATCTGGGCTTTCGTCCCGTCGGCCTCGCGGCTATGCACGGTCTGCGCCTGGAGAAGGCTTATCGCGACTACGGCTTGGACATCGACGTTACCGATACGCCGATCTCAGCCGGGCTCTCCTTCGCGGTGGCGTGGGACAAGCCCACAGCATTCCGGGGCAAGGCTGCCCTCGAGGCTCTCCGTGGTGATCGCACCAGTCGGCTCGTCCCGCTCCGGGTCGATGACCCGGCGCCACTTCTCCATGGCAGTGAGCCGGTCCATAAGGACGGCGTTCGCGTAGGCCATCTGCAGATCGGAGGCTTTGGCCACACGCTCGGGACGTCGGTGGGACTTGCGACCGTCGACAACGCGGAAGGCGTGACCGCTGACTGGTTGGCGAGTGGCGGCTTCGAGGTTGTGGTGAACGGACAGGCCTATCCGGCAACGCTGCAATTCGCGCCCTTCTACGACCCCGCTCGCGAGCGGGTGCGATGAACGGCATGGCAGGCTTGCACGCATGACACATCCCACCGGGACCTGGACGCTGGAGTCTGGGCCACGCATCACCTTGACGACCGACAAGATCGGCATCTCCTCCCGCGAGGTCGCG
>JAYNIC010000096.1:6717-8022 GCA_038108715.1 Candidatus Nanopelagicales bacterium
GGCGGGCGCCTGCACGTCGTGCAGTCGACGGTGGCGCTGCGGCTGGAGATGTCGCTGGCCAAACTCAAGGCATCAAACTTCCTCATGCAGGGAGCGGCCCGCGCGCTGGTGAAACGCTTCGACGGCGATCTGCTCATCTTCGATGCCGAAGGTCCCGCCGCCACCGTCCCCTGGGCGGTCTCCGGCAACGCCAAGGCTGGTCAGGTTGACGTTCCGATGTCGGTGGATGCGACGCCGCAGCCCGGTGATGCGCCCCGCCAACTGCAACTCGGGGGAACCGTCACCATGGACGACATCGAGATTCCGATCCCGGGGTTGTCGGGCATCAACTCGATCACGTTCACCATCGACGGCAATGTGAAGTTGACGCCCGCCTAGGCCTCCTAGGCGCGGTCAAGATCCTCGGCGTCCATGATCCGGTAGGCGTAGCCCTGCTCGGCGAGGAAGCGCTGCCTTCGCTGTGCGAAGTCGGCATCGACGGTGTCGCGGGCCACCACCGTGTAGAAGCGAGCGGTTTTTCCGTCGGCCTTGGGGCGCAGCAGTCGGCCGAGGCGCTGGGCCTCCTCCTGGCGTGAACCGAACGACCCGCTCACCTGCACCGCGACCGAGGCTTCAGGCAGGTCGACGGAGAAGTTCGCCACCTTGCTCACGACAAGGATGCGCACCTCACCCTGGCGGAAGGCCTCGAAGAGGCGCTGGCGTTCGGTAGCACTGGTCTCGCCGGTGATCGTCGGCGCATCGAGGTGCTCAGCGATCTCGTCGAGTTGATCGAGGTACTGGCCGATAACGAGGATCTGCTCGTCCGGGTGCGCGGCGACGAGGGATTCAACGATGCCGTGCTTGGCCGGGGTGGTGGCGGCAAGGCGATAGCGATCATCGGGTTCGGCAGTTGCGTAGACGAGGCGTTCGTCGTTCGGAAGCGACACGCGCACCTCGACGCAGTCGGCCGGCGCGATCCAACCCTGCGCTTCGACTTCCTTCCAAGGTGCATCGAATCGCTTGGGGCCGATGAGGGTGAAGACGTCACCCTCACGACCGTCCTCTCGGATGAGCGTCGCAGTGAGTCCGAGTCGCCGACGTGCCTGAATGTCTGCGGTGAAGCGGAAGATTGGTGCAGGAAGCAGGTGCACCTCGTCGTAGATGACGAGGCCCCAGTCGCGGGTATCGAAGACCTCGAGGTGCGGAAACACCCCTTTGCGCGTGGTCGTCATCACCTGGTACGTCGCGATCGTGACGGGCCGAATCTCCTTGCGAGCACCGGAGTATTCGCCGATCTCGTCCTCGGTGAGTGTCGTGCGCGCGAGG
>JAYNIC010000097.1:0-7990 GCA_038108715.1 Candidatus Nanopelagicales bacterium
TAGTAGATCTGCTTGCCGTCCGGTGCGAGCGAGGGGTCCGAGTGCGTCGGGTTCGTCACGAGCAGGCTGGGGTCGCTCATGAGTTTGCGTTCGTCGATCAACTCGCGGAAGACACCCTTCCAGGATCGACCGAAGTGGATGTTGTGGTGCGCGATCTGCGAGTACGACGCATCCGAACCGGCGAGCAGGAGGAAGCAGGACGGTGAGTACTTGAGTCGGCGCACCGACCACGGGGTGCGGCCGAGCAGGTCCCGGTAGGCCACGGGCAGGTCGGGGTTCAGGACCACGGTGTCGGCCTCGATGCGCTCACCGTCGGCCGTGTGTACGGCGACGGCCCGGTTGCCGCGGGTCTCCACGCGGGTGACCTCGGTGCCGTATCGGAAGGCGACGCCGTGCTTCTGCGCCGCGGCCGCCATGGCCTGGGGTACCGCGTGCATGCCGCCGCGCGGGAAGTACACGCCAGCCACTGAGTCCATGTAGGCGATGACGGCGTAGATCGCGAGGGCGTCGTACGGCGAAAGACCGGCATACATCGCCTGGAACGAGAACACGCGTTCTGTTCGCGGGTCGCGCAGGAATTGGCGCACCTTGGGCGCGAGGCGGCGGAATCCGCCGATGGCGAAGAGGCGGGCGAGATTCGGAGTCAGCAGGTCAAGGGGTGAGTCGATATTTCGATCGATGAAGTCGGTCATCTCGTAGCGGTAGAGCTCTGAGACGAAGTCGACGTAGCGGCGATAGCCGGCGGCCTCGTCAGGCCCGATGACCGAGTTGATCTCCTCTGCCATCTCGTCGACATTGGCGTGGACGTCGAGTCGGGATCCGTCGGGGTAGAACGAGCGGTAAAGCGGGGCCACCGGTGTGAGTTCGAGCCAGTCCGACATTTGCTCGCCGACCGAGTCGAAGGCATCGGCGATGAGGTCCGGCATCGTGAGCACCGTCGGGCCGGTGTCTATCCGAAAGGTCCCGGAGGGACCCTCAAGTGCGAGCTGACCGGCGCGACCGCCCGGAACGGCGTCCCGCTCGAGAACCGTGACCTGTCGTCCAGCGCCGGCCAGGCGCATCGCCGCGGACAGGCCGGCGAGACCGGCTCCGACGATGACCACGCGTTCGGTGGGTCCGGTGACCGTGCGAGCCATCAGGTGCTCCGGCGGGTTGCGGCGTAAGCGAGTTGGGTGAGGATCTGGTGCGTTGGGTCGACGAGGTCGACCGCGTCCAACGCGATGAGGGCCTGATCGGTCAACTCGGTGATGAGGCGCTCGGCGTGGTCCAACGCACCGGTGTCCGCGATGATCTCGCGCAGCAGTGCCACTCCGTCGGCATCGAGGCTGGGGTCGCCCAGATGTTGCCTGAGACGCTCGGCCTGCGCCGCGGTCGCGCGATCGAGCGCGGTCGCGACGAGGACGGTGCGCTTGCCCTCGCGCAGATCGTCCCCGGCCGGCTTTCCGGTCTCGGCAGGATCGCCGAAGACGCCAAGGACGTCGTCGCGCAGCTGGAACGCCTCGCCGAGCGGGAGGCCGTAGCCGGAGTAGGCAACGACGACGGTGTCGTCGGCTCCCGATAGGCGAGCGCCGAGATGGAGCGGTCGCTCGATCGTGTACTTCGCTGACTTGTAGCGGACGACCCGCATGGCGCGCTCGACCGAGCCGCCGCCGCGTGCTTGCTCGAGAAGGTCGAGGTATTGACCGGCCATGAGCTCGGTGCGCATCTCGTCATATGTGCGCTTGGCGGCATCGATGGCTGCCGCGGGCATGCCGGAGGTGAGCAGGAGTTCATCGGCCCATGACAGGCACAGGTCGCCGAGAAGGATTGCCGCTCCCATGCCGAAGTCCTCCGGCGAACCGCGCCACTCCGCGCCCCGATGCATGTTGGCGAATCGATGATGAGCCGAGGGCATGCCGCGACGCGTGTCGGAGCCATCCATGACGTCGTCGTGGATCAGGGCGCACGCCTGCAGGAACTCCAGCGCCGCGGCCGCGCGGAGTGCAGCATCGTTGTCGGGGCCCCCAGCTCCGCGGTACCCCCACCAGCAGAACGCCGGCCGCAGCCTCTTGCCGCCCCGCAGGAGGTCGGTGAGAGCATCAGCGAGCGGCTCGAGATCGTCGCTGACGCGCGCCAGGATCTCGCGTTGGTCGTCGACAAAGTCATCGAGGACGCGCTGGACGCGCTCGCGCAGGTGATCGACGTCGAGGGGCGATGCCATGCACCGAGCCTAGGGGCTCTCGTGCAAGGCGGCACCGCGTAAGGTCAGGTCATGGAGGCCGGGTGAGCGCATGACCCTCGATGATCTCGGGCGCGCCATCGTCATCGGGTCCCTCGTGGTGCTCGTGGCGGTCGTCGGGGTGCGCTTCGCCGGTCGACTCGGCGTACCTGGCCTGCTGCTCTACCTCGCCATCGGCATGCTCATCGGTGCCGTCTCGCCGATCGGGCTGGAAGACCTCGGTCTCGCCCCCGTCCTGGGATACGCCGCCCTCATCTTCATCCTGGCCCACGGCGGACTCACCACGAGATGGTCCGAATTGCGGCCGGTGCTGTGGACGAGTGTGACGCTGGCCACGGTCGGCGTGGCGATCAGTGTGACCGTCGTCGCCCTGCCGCTGATCTGGTGGGCGGGCCTGGAGCCGCGTTTGGCGATCCTGCTCGGTGCGGTGTTGGCGGCGACGGATGCCGCGGCCGTGTTCTCCGTCCTACGGCGTGTACCGATCATGTCGCGACTGCGCACCCTCCTCGAGGGTGAGGCGGGTTTCAACGACGCACCGGTCGTCGTACTGGTCACCGTGGTGGCCGGTGGTGCGCTGGAGGCCGAGCCGTGGCTCATTCCCGGCCTCGTGCTCCTGGAAATCGTTGGTGGTGCGGCGGTCGGCGTTGCGGTCGGGTTTGCCACACGATGGCTGCTGCCTCGACTGGCCTTGCCGGCGGTGGGCCTCTATCCGATCGCCGTTCTCACGCTACTCGTGGGTGCGTACGGCATCGCTGACCTGCTGCACCTATCCGGCTTCCTCGCCGTCTACGTCTCGGCCGTGATCGTGGGCTCGTCTTCGGCGCTGCCGCATCGACGGTCGGTCAAGGGTTTCAGCGACGCTTTGTCCTGGGTGGCGGAGATCGGATTGTTCGTCATGCTCGGTCTCCTGGTCGAGCCCGGCCGACTCATGCAGTCGATCGGCATCGCCGTTCTGGCCACGGTCATTCTCGTCATGGTGGCTCGGCCGCTGGCATCGATCGTGTCCATGGCGCCCTTCCGCTGGCCACCGCGATGTATCGCCTTCGTCTCCGTCGCGGGCTTGCGCGGCGCCGTGCCGATCGTGTTTGCGGCCATCCCGCTAGGTCTGGGAATGCCGGGGGCGGACCTGGTCTTTGATGCGACCTTCATCGTCGTCTTGATGCTGACCCTGGTGCAGACACCCTTGCTGCCCTGGGCGACGCGGCGCCTCGGTGTTGCCGTGGTGCCCGAGCCCGGTGAACTCGAGGTCGACAGCGCTCCACTCGACGGGATGCGCGCGATCATGCTCGGACTCGCGGTGCCCGCCGATAGCCAACTCGTCGGAGTCTTCGTGCGTGAACTTGGCTTGCCGACCAGTTCGGCGTTGTCACTGGTAATTCGCGACGGCGCCGCCGTGGTGCCGCATCCGGAGACGCGCCTGCGGGCCGGTGATCAACTCGTCGTGGTGTCCACCGAGGCTGATCGGGCATCTACCGAACGTCGACTTCGCGCACTGTCACGGCATGGGCGGTTGGCTCAGTGGCAGGGGGACCGCGGCGAGGCGGACTGATCGTGCTCGTGGTCGACGAAGTTATGCCCGGCCAATGGCCTCGGCGACGATGTCGGCGCTAATTCCGACCAGTGGCAGGCCGCCGCCCGGATGCGATGACCCACCGACGAGATACAGGCCCGGGACTGGCGAGATGTTCGCCGGTCGAAGGAACGACGCGCGCAGGCCGTTGCTACTGGTGCCGTAGATCGATCCACCCGGCGCGCGGTAGCGCCGCGCGAGGTCGGCCGGAGTGCGAATCTCGCGCCATAGCATTCGCGAACGCAGATCAACGCCTCGGCGAGCGAGGACGTCGAGCACATGATCGGCGTACTCTTCGCGCTCGGCACCCCAGTTCACCGAGCCGTCCCGGGCGGCATTGATCAAGATGAACCACGACTCGCAGTCCTCATCGGGGCGCATTCGTGGGTCGTCCGGCACACAGGCGTAGATGGTGGGGTCGGCAACTGGGCGGCCCCCGAACACCGCATCGAACTCCGCGTCATAGTCGGCCGGAAACCACACATTGTGGTGGTGAATTCCCTCCGTGCGACCGCGAACTCCGGCCATGATCACGAAGCCGGAGAGCGACGGCGTCGCCCGACGCACCGTGCGCAGCGGCTTTCGCGCGCGCGGGTCGTCGATGAGATCGGCGTACAGCGTGCTCGCATCGACATTGGCGACGACGATGTCCGCGTCGATGTGCTCGCCGTCGCGAAGTTGCACACCGCTCACCCCCGTGGTTGTGGTGATGATGCTTACGACGTCTGCGTCGGTGCGAATCTCTACACCGCGCTCGAGGCAGCGTGTCGTGAGCGCATCGGCAAGGGTGGCGATACCGCCACCGAGATGCCAGGCTCCGAAGGCCTGCTCGACGTAGGGGATGGTCATGAGGGCGGCAGGTGCTCGTCGTGGATCTGATCCCTGGTACGTCGCATAGCGATCGAGGATCGTGACCTGGCGCGGATCCGACAGATGGCGACGGCCGAATTTACGCAGGGTCGTGAAGGGGGCGACAGCGCGCACCTCGCGCGGGTCTGTCGCGAGTTTGATCAGGGTGCTCGCACCGGTCAGGGGCGAGGTGATGAAGGGACCGCGCGTGATTCGCCACACTTCGCCAGCGCGCACCATGAGCTCATTCCAGTCCTGCTGAGCGCGACCGCCGAGCTGCTGCCCCATCGCCGCTGCGATGCGGCCGGGGTCAACGCCGGGCAGGTTCAGGGTGCTGCCGTCGGCAAAGCGGTATCCGAAGGCGGTGTCCAGCGGCTGCAGATCTACGGCGTTCTCGAACGGCTCTCCGGTCTTGAGGAAGAGGTCTCGGTAGACGGCTGGCAACGTGAGCAGGCTCGGCCCGGAATCGAAGACGAATCCGTCGCGTTCAAAACGGTCGAGTTTGCCGCCGGCTCGTGGCCCCTGTTCCAGCACGAGGACGCTGTGGCCCTTGACTCGTAGGCGAGCGGCCGCGGCAAGCCCTCCCATGCCAGCACCCACCACGACGACACGAGCCACAGTGCCAGCCTAGGCGTGCCAGATCGCGAGAGTGGCCGCGATACCGACGGGCGCCCAGATCCACCCCGTCGTTGCCGCTGCGGCTCGCTGGGGGTGGCACGCGGTCACGGAAGTGGCCGGCCTCGCCAGGTGAGTGTTCCCGCGCGGTGGCCACGCAGAGAGGCAGCAAGGAGCCCGACAAAGGAGGCGACGGAGGCCGGTTGGGTGAAGGCATCGGGCCAGATTCGTTCCCCGGTTCTTCTGGCAACTAGGACGCGTCCGGCAACGCCACTGGAGTAACCGGCGAGCCCCCACATGCGCGTGCGACGGTCCGGACCGGCCACGGCGAACAACGGCGGGGCGACGTAGGCCAGGAGCATGAAGGCCATGAGCCCGTAGGCGGCCGGTTCTGGGCGGAAGGCAGACCAAACCGACTTCGTGTAGCCCTCGTAGATGGCGCTCGGACCGGTGTACATGCGGCATCGGGCGACAGCACTTCCGTCGGCGGGAGTGCCGCGGAATCCCGCTCGCTTCAGGGCCCGAAGAACGCCGACGTCCTCCAGGATCATGTCGGAGACGGCCGCGTGTCCGCCGCTGATCCGGTAGGCCCGTGCATCGACAACGAGGAACTGTCCGATGGCCGCTGCCATCGAGGGGTAGTGCTTGGTTTCGGTCAGGCGGGCCGGCAGTACGTTCACCCACGACCAGGTGACCATCGGTTGCGTAAGGCGCTCAGCCCACGTGACGGCTATTTGATGCGGGTAGGGGGACAGCAGGTCCAGTCCGCCGTCGCGCATCATGCGCACGGTGGAGGCGACAGCGTGGGGCGCGAGGTGCACGTCGGCGTCGATGAAGACGAGCACTGTGCCCGTCGACTCCTGGGCAAGCCGATAGCACGCCCAGGACTTGCCGAGCCAGGCCTCGGGCGGGGTCTCGTTGGAACCGATCACCAGTCGAACGCGCGGGTCACCTTCGGTGATCTCCTTGACGATCCGCGCGGTGTCGTCTGTCGATCCATCGTCGAGGACGACGATCTCCAGATCGGGAAGTCCTTCTTGCGCGAGAACCCCGCGCAAAGTGTCGGCGATCCGGTCGGCTTCATTGCGCGCCGGGATGAGAATGGAAACGCGTTCGGTGACCTCAGTAGAAACGTTCTCCGGTCGGCGGATCAACGCCATGTTGATGGCGGCGTGGGCGGTCAGCAGCGCCGAGGTGAGCGCACCGGTCCCGGCGAGCGCGCGTGTTGTGGGGGAGAGGGCATGTACGGTGCGCGCGGCCCGGGCGGTGAGTTGCTTCCAGTGGCTGCTCATGGCCGCCGCGTCCAACTCACCCAGGCGAACGGGAGAATCGCGATGCCCATGACGATCCCGCCCCACAGGGCGACCCCGGGTCGGCCGAAGAAGGCAGCGTTCGCCAGGACGCTGGAGAAGTAGACCCACAGGATCATCAGGGTCGGTACGCCGTCTGCGAGGCCACGGCGCTGCGGCAGTCGGGACAGGAGCGCCATGATGATGGCGGCCGTGATGATCCAGCCGACGTAGTTGCTGAGTGGGATGTCGGGGATGCCGGGCAGGGAAGGGCTCGTTGTCTCCCACACCCAGTGCCCCTCCGACACCATCTGCGGGTCCAGGAACAGATCCCACGACGCAAGGATCCAGGTCCCGATCACGATGACACCTGCCCTTGTGCTCGACAGCCGCTGAGCGGCGAGGAAGCACGGGTAGGCCATCATCGCCCAGGCCATCATGACGATCACTGGCACGCCGAGCAGGGCAGGTCCCAGGGTGTCGGCGTACGTGTAGTTACCGAAGGGGAGGCCGGTCGCAACCCCGACAGCCTCCATGCCGAGGCCGACCCCCGCGGCGATGGCGACGTAGCCCAGAGCCCAAAGCCAACCGCGGGTCAGCCAAGCGTGGGTGAAGGACGCGAGAAAGAAACTCACCACCGTCAAGATCGTCATGAAGGTGCGCGCTGGTTCGGCGAGGAGCCAGATGATCTGACCCCCGATGGTGATCCCGGCAAACACCCACGGCAGCCACATCCAGCTCAGCGGGAGTCGGCGACCATCGGAATGCGGCCCCTGGTAGACGCGAATGCTCATGCGGCTGCCGTCCGACGGATGAGTTCGGTGGTGACGCGGGGTACGTCCCACATCGGCGCGTGCCCGCAATTCCACAGGACCTCCCAGCGCGCATGCGCCGGGGCAACATCGCGCTGCTGGAAGCGTGGTGCTGGCAGCAGCCGATCGTTATCTCCGAAGACGATCGTGACGGGGACGGTCACGGGAATCGCGTCGGCCCGCTCGAATCTCGTGTGCAGGGCTCCATCATGCGCCGCTTCGAAGCCGCTCGCATCCGCCTGTGCGAAGGCTGCGTCGACGGCGATGCGATACGGGACTGATGCCGTCCGTTCCGCCCCGCTGCGCATGAGCTGCCGGCGAACGGATCGAATCCCCATGATCGTGGGGATGGCCGGGCGCGTCGCGAGCGCGGCCCTGCGGTTGAACGAAATGGCGCGGAGCGGGCGGTGGATCGGTTCCCATAGGCCGGCAGGACACAGGCCGACGACACTTTCGGCGCGACCGTCCGCGGCCGCCTCAAGGATTGTCCAGCCGCCGAGGGAGTTGCCGACCAGGTGGGCGCGGTCAAGCCCCTGTCGATCGAGGAATTCGCCGAGCGCCGTGGCGAACATTGCGGGAGTGGCAACAGCAACACCCGGTAATGGTTCGGAATCACCGTGTCCGGGCAGATCAATGG
>JAYNIC010000098.1:0-3257 GCA_038108715.1 Candidatus Nanopelagicales bacterium
GTTGTCGGCGGTGGCCTCCAAGGCCTCACGGAGCGCGTCGATGAGGGAGGCGATGCCCTCATCGAGAAGGGCGAGGTAGAGGTCGAACTTGCCGGGGAAGTGTTGATAGAGAACCGGCTTGCTGACGCCCGCACGCTCGGCGATGTCGTCCATTCCGGTCGTGTGGTAGCCCTGGGCGACGAAGACCTGGCGGGCAGCTGTGAGCACCTGAGCTCGACGTTCCTCGCGTGGCAGCCGGGTCGCTGACTCCGTTCGACGCCCGGTCGCATCGTCTGCCACGGTCATGTTGGCATCCTAGTCATCAGGCATGGCCGAAGGCGGCGTGATCTCATGGGGGCATGGCAGTCCCCCCGGCAGTCCCGTGGGATCTCGGCGACCGCACCCTCTCGGTACGCCGACTGCCCGCACCTGGGCGCCCGACATTGGTGATGGTGCACGGACTCGGGGGCTCCTCGCTGAACTGGGTTGCCCTCATGCGCGAACTCGAGGGTGAGTTCGACCTCGTCGCGCTCGACCTGCCGGGCTTTGGCGCTTCGCCGCCGCCGCGGGATGGGCGGTACTCGCCCGCCGGTCATGGCCGAGCAGTCGTTGCTCTGATCAACGCACTGCAGGACGATGCGTTTGATCGCTCCGCTCCGGTTCATCTCATGGGCAACTCCCTCGGCGGCGCGGTCAGTGTGCAAGTTGCCGGTCGGCGTCCCGACCTCGTTGCCTCGTTGAGCCTCATCTCGCCAGCGATGCCGCACGGCCGGGTGGGCCGCGGCAATGTGCACCTACCGGTCGTGGCCATCCCCGGCATAGGCGATGCCCTCGTCAAGCGCTACGCCCAGGTCCCGGCCGAGGTACGTATGCAGTCCACCGTCGACGCCTGCTTCGCTGAGCCGGGCCGGCTCGATGACGACGTACGCGCGGCGCTCCTCGATGAGGTGCGTGGGCGCGACGAGCTCACCTATTCCCACGACGCCTTCCTGAGCTCGCTGCGCGGGCTTATGGGTTCATTCTTTGACGCTGGCCCGCGCCGACCGTGGCGGTTGGCGCAGCAGTACCCCGGGCCGGTTCTTGCGGTCTACGGCGAGGCCGACATCCTCGTTGACGCACGCGCGGCCACCCGCGCCGCCCGTCAATTCGCCGACCCCGAGGTCGTGCTGATCCCCGATTGCGGTCACGTGGCGCAGATGGAGCACCCCGCCCTCGTCGCCGAGCTTTTTTGCTCCCGCGTGTCCTTGGCCAAAACGGGCATCTAGGGCCTCGCGGATCTCTACTCTTCGGGCATCCCGCCAGGCCGCGGAGGTCTGGCAGTCCCTGAGGAGGGCGCGTGGACCAGAACATGTCAGTGTCCGGCGTGCAGTACACGCACGCCGGCAAGGAGTACTTCGAGAAGCGAGGATTGAAGCGCTATGCCGGGGCGGCATCACTGTGGGGCCTCGGCGTAGCAGCGGTCATCTCCGGTGACTTCTCCGGCTGGACCTTCGGCATCGGCAACGCCGGATGGGGTGGCATGCTCGTCGCCACGATCATCATCGGCCTGATGTATCTACTCATGATCTACAGCATTGCGGAGATGTCGGCCGCCATGCCGCACACCGGCGGTGCCTACTCGTTCGCTCGATCGGCCATGGGGCCCTGGGGCGGGTTTATCACCGGCTTCGCCGAAACGGTGGAGTACGTCATCACGACCGCTGTCGTGGGCACCTTCGCCGCCTTGTACGCGGACTCGATCGTGGCCGAACTCTTCGGCATCAGTTGGCCGATCTGGCTGTGGGTCGTGATCATTTACGTGATCTTCGTGGCGCTGAACGCCGCTGGCGCTGCCGCCTCGTTCCGCTTCGCCTTCGCCATCGCCATCATCTCGCTGGCCGTGCTGGCGGTGTTCTGCCTGGCCGCGGTGTTCTCGGGCAAGTTCAGCGTCGACAACCTCTGGGACATTGTTCCCGAGGCGGGTGGCTCCACCTTCCTGCCCTACGGCTTCCTGGGAATCTTCCTCGCGATGCCCTTCGCGATCTGGTTCTTCCTCGGCATCGAGGAACTGCCGCTCGCTGCCGAGGAGACGCACACGCCGGCCAAGGACATCCCCAAGGGCTCGATCGCCGGCATGTTCACCCTGCTCGTTTCGGCGTTCCTGGTGCTGATCCTCAACCCCGGTGTGCTCGGTGCGGCGACGATCGCCGAGAGCGGTGAGCCGATCCTCGACGGATTCCGGGCGATCTTCCCGGACTCCAACATTGCCGCTCTGCTGTCGCTCATGGCGCTCGCGGGACTCATCGCGAGCTTCCAGGGCATCATGTTCGCGGCCGGTCGCAATGTTTACTCGCTATCCCGTGCCGGCTACTACCCGAAGTTCCTGTCGCTCACGGGAGGCCGGAAGACGCCGTACGTCGCACTCATCGCGAGTGCGGTCGTCGGCATCGTGCTCATCTTCGGCCTCGGTGCCGTCGCCTACGGATCCGAGGAGGCTCCGTACGTCAACGCCGCGAATGCGCTCCTGCTCATCGCGGTCTTCGGCGCGGTGATCGCCTACGTCCTGCAGATGGTGTCGTTCCTGATGCTGCGCAAGAAGTACCCGAGCGTGTCTCGTCCTTACCGCAGTCCAGTAGGCATCATCGGAGCACTCATCGCAGGCATCATCGCGCTCGTCACCCTCATCCTCATGCCGTTCAACTCCGACTACCGCTCGGTCGTCCTGTGGGTCGGCATCGTCTACGTGGTCGGTCTTGTCCTCTTCGCACTCTTCGGTCGCAAGCGACTGGTGCTGTCGCCGGAGGAGGAATATGCCGTCACCGGCGGTGTGCACGGCCACCCTGAGACTGAGGGCTATGACGTCACCGAGCAGTTGGAGGAGTCCGGACAGGAGGACTATTTCCCGCCGAAGGACTGATGTGCGTCCGAAGACGTACGGACGCTGAGTAACGTCCGGGGTGGGGCTCATCGAGCCCCACCCCGCAGTCTTCCTCCATCGGACCAGGGAGGTCCCATGGCTCGTCCCGCACCACTGGATATCGACACTTTGCGCCGCGAGGTGGAGGACGGCACGATCGACACGATCGTCGTCGCCATCACCGATATGCAGGGCCGCCTGCAGGGCAAGCGCATCCATGCCGATCACTTCGTGCACGACGTGCTCGACCATGGCACGGAGGGCTGCAACTACCTGCTCGCCGTCGATGTCGACATGAACACCGTCTCGGGCTACCGCATGTCGTCTTGGGACTCCGGCTACGGCGACATGGTCATGCGACCGGACCTGTCCACCCTCCATC
>JAYNIC010000098.1:3267-7947 GCA_038108715.1 Candidatus Nanopelagicales bacterium
TGCTCTGGGAGGACGGCTCCGACGTGGTTGCCTCACCACGTCAGGTGCTCAAACGCCAGACGTCACGCTTGGCCGATCGCGGCATGGCCGCCTACGTCGGCACCGAATTGGAGTTCATCGTGTTCCTCGACAGTTTCGAGGAGGCATGGGAGGCCGGCTATCGCGATCTCACCCCGGGCAATCTCTACAACGTCGACTACTCGATTCTTGGGGGTGCCCGGGTGGAGCCGTTGCTGCGGCGGATCCGCCTCGGTATGGCCGGTGCCGGACTCGAGGTCGAGAGTGCCAAAGGTGAGTGCAATCTCGGCCAGCATGAGATCGCCTTCAAGTACAACGAGGCCGTCAGGACGTGCGACGGTCACTCGATCTACAAGACCGGGGCCAAGGAAATGGCTGCGCAGGAGAGCCACTCGCTGACCTTCATGGCGAAGTTCAACGAGCGCGAGGGCAACTCGTGTCATATCCACCTGTCCTTCCGCGGACTCGATGATTCGGCCGTCATGGCCGACCATGATGGCTTGAGCGACCTCGGCCGTGCGTTCATCGCCGGTCAGCTTGACCATCTCGCCGAACTGACGTTGCTCTTCGCCCCGCAGATCAACTCCTACAAGCGGTACGTCGAGGGGTCTTTCGCGCCCACTGCGATCAAGTGGGGTCATGACAACCGCACGTGCGCTCTGCGCCTGGTCGGCCATGGGCACTCGCTGCGTCTGGAGAACCGCGTTCCCGGCGGCGACGTCAATCCCTACCTGGCCACGGCCGGCATCATCGCGGCCGGCCTCGACGGAATCGATCGCCATCTCGCGCTGGAGCCGGCCTTCGAGGGCAATGCCTACCAGGCTGACGCCGCGCGCGTACCCGCCTCGCTGGCCGAAGCCGTTGCTTTGTGGGAGAACTCAGCGTGGGTGCGGGAGACCTTCGGCGAAGAGGTGCAGGCCCACTACGCGAGGATGGGTCACGTGGAACTGGAAGCGTTCGGTCGCGCCGTGACCGACTGGGAGAGGTATCGGGGGTTCGAACGCTTGTGACCGCCGTCATCAGCCCCCTCACCGGGGAGCAGATTGCCGACATCGCGCCGACTCCGGTCGAGGAGGTCGATGTCCTGATCGACAAGGCGCATGCGGCCTTCGCGACCTGGCGGGCCGTGTCGCCGGGGGACCGAGCACGGCTCCTGCGCCGATTCAGCCAGGTCATCGACGATCACATCGAGGAATTGGCCCAGATCGAGGTTGCCAACTCCGGCCACACGATCGGCAATGCGCGCTGGGAGGCAGGCAACGTTCGCGATGTCCTCGCCTACTACGCCGGCGCCCCCGAGCGTCTCTTCGGCAGACAGATTCCGGTCGCCGGTGGCGTCGACATGACCTTCCACGAGCCGATCGGCGTCGTCGGCGTCATCGTGCCGTGGAACTTCCCCATGCCGATCGCTGGCTGGGGGTTCGCGCCGGCACTGGCCGCCGGCTGCACCGTGGTGCTGAAGCCGGCCGAGGTCACTCCGTTGACAGCCATCCGCATCGGCGAGCTGGCACTTGAGGCGGGCATTCCCGACGGAGTCCTCACCGTGATCCCGGGCAAGGGCTCGGTGGTCGGCGAGCGCTTCGTCACGCACCTGATGGTGCGCAAGGTCGTCTTCACCGGCTCTACCGAGGTGGGCGAGCGGATCATGGCTGGCTGCGCTCCGCAGATCAAGCGCGTCACGCTCGAACTAGGCGGCAAGAGCGCCAACATCGTCTTCGACGACGCCGACCTCGAGCGCGCCGCCGCGACCGCGCCGTACGGCGTCTTCGACAATGCCGGCCAGGACTGCTGTGCGCGTTCGCGCATTCTCGTTCAACGCTCGGTCTTCGATCGATTCATGGCATTGCTTGAGCCGGCGGTTGCCGGTGTGCGTGTAGAAGATCCCCACCTCGAGAGCGCGGAGATGGGTCCGCTCATCACGGCCGCGCATCGTGAGACGGTCGCCTCGTTCGTCGATGAGGGTCAGGTGGCGTTCCGCGGCTCCTGCCCCGCCGGCCCGGGGTTCTGGTTCCCACCCACGGTCCTCGCTCCGGTGTCCGAGACCGATCGCGTGTACCGCGAGGAGGTCTTCGGCCCGGTCGTTATCGTCGCTCCGTTTGAAGACGAGGCGGATGCCCTACGCATGGCCAACGACTCCGACTACGGCCTGTCCGGTTCCATCTGGACCCGCGATGTCGGCCGCGCCTTGCGCGTGGCTCGCGGGGTGGAGTCCGGCAACCTATCGGTCAACTCGCACTCGTCCGTGCGCTACTGGACGCCGTTCGGCGGCTACAAGAAGTCCGGCCTCGGCCGCGAACTCGGCCCGGATGCCCCCGAGGCGTTCACCGAGACCAAGAACATCTTCATCGCCACCGACTGACGCACCCCGCGTCGGTCACATCGGGAGAGGGAACCATGGCTGATTTCGTATGCCGTCGACTCGAGGGTCGCACGGCGCTCATCACCGGCGGTGCCAGCGGTATCGGCCTGGCATCGGCCCGTCGGCTTGCGTCGGAAGGCGCCAACGTCGTCATCGCCGACATGGACGAGACCACGGGCTCCGCGGCTGCAGTCGAGGTTGGAGGCACCTTCGTGCTCGCCAACGTCACCTCGCCCGAGGACAACGACAACATGTACAAAGTGGCGGTCGACACCTACGGGTCGATCGACATTGCTTTCCACAACGCGGGCATCTCGCCGCCCGATGATGACTCGATCCTCGACACCGGTCTCGAGGCGTGGAAGCGTGTGCAGGACGTCAATCTGACCTCCGTCTACCTCGGCTGCAAGGCCGTGCTGCCGTACATGCTGGAGCAGGGACGCGGCTCGATCATCAATGTCGCGTCGTTCGTCGCGTCGATGGGCGCGGCCACGTCACAGATCTCGTACACGGCATCCAAGGGCGGCGTGCTGTCAATGTCACGTGAACTCGGCGTCCAGTTCGCCCGTCAAGGTGTTCGTGTGAACGCGATCTCGCCAGGCCCGGTCAAGACGCCGCTGCTCATGGAACTCTTCGCCAAGGACCCTGAGCGGGCAGCCCGGCGCTACGTGCACATCCCCTTCGGACGGTTCGGTGAGCCGGAGGAGATCGCCGCTGCCGTGGCCTTCTTAGCCAGCGATGACTCGTCGTTCATCACCGCCTCGAATTTCCTGGTCGATGGGGGCATTTCCGGGGCCTACGTCACGCCGCTGTAGGCGACCACCTCGGTCAGTCGCTGGACGGCAGCACGCTGCTCAGCCAGCCGATGAGCTGGTTGGGATTGCGCGATTGGGTCCACACCAGGCCGGGGCCGGTGATCTCCACCACGATGCCCTCACCGGACTTGATCGACTTCATGATGCCTCCGGTGGTGCGCGCCTGCATCGCGATGTGCGCGTCGTAAGCGACGAGGTGACCGGAGTCGACGACCATGCGCTGACCTTCCTGGAGTGCGTGCTGGTCGAGTGCGCCGTACGACGCCACCACGACCTGGCCCGAGCCGTCGAACTTCGAGACGAAACCACCCTCGCCGCCGAAGAGGTTCGATCGGCCACCCCAGTGCGTGTCCATCGCCAGACTCTGCTCATTGGCGAGCCAGGATCCACGCGTGACGGCGAGAGGTCGCTCGGGGGTTGATTGAATCACCGTGATGTCACCGGGCAGCACGGCCGCCACGTCGACCCACCCGCCATCGACCGAGCTGATGTAGGTGGTGACGAAGAAGCTATTGCCGCCTAGAGCGCTGCGGCGCAACGACTTCATGAAGCCACCCTCCATCTTGGCGTCCAGCGTGACGCCGTCGCTCATGGCGGCCATGGCGCCGGATTCGACCTTGGCGTGCTCGCCGTTTGCCAGCGTGCACCGCGCCACGGCAAAGGCCGGATTGTGGCGGATATCGACCTGCATGGTGCCTCCCAGGGTGATCGATTGCGTCTTCTCACACGGTAGGCGCCCCAGGTGCGGCCGAGCGGGGGATTACCGAATTGCTAGCGGTGGGCGGCCGTGATGAGTGCGCCGAACAGCGGAGCTTCTGTGCTGCGTCGATCCGGGTGTTCGGGGTGCCATTGCACGCCGAGACCGAATCTGGCCCCGGGCACTTCGCACACCTCGATCAGACCGTCGGCCGCCCAACCGGTCGGGGTGAGCGTGCCCGGGTCGGCGATTCCCTGATGGTGGGAGGAGTTCACGACGAGTTCGGTGTTGCCGTAGATCCGCGCCGCCAGTGAGTCAGGCACCAGCCGCACCGTGTGTTCGGTGAAGGTGCCGGGGCGCTCGCGGTGCGTTAGGCCGAATCCCTCGCTGGGCAGGTCCTGCATCAGGCTCCCGCCCTGGGCGACGGCCATGATCTGCAGGCCGCGGCAGATGCCCAGCAGCGGCAGATCCCGTTGTATAGCGGCTCGGCAGAGGGCGATCTCGGCGGCATCACGCTCGACGCGCGGCACATCGGTCGTCTCGTGCGCTGTTGCCCCGTAGTGGGTCGGGCCGACGTCGGCACCGCCAATGAGGACCAGGGCGTCAACTCGGTCGAGGACGTCTGCGTCCGTGGAGTCCGGGGGGAGTAGGACGACCAGTCCACCGGCTGCGCGCACAGCATCGACGTACCACTCGTGCAGGAGGGCCGCGCGCTCGTCCCACGCGCCCCAGCGGGCCGGTTCGACAGAGGTGGTCAGGCCAATGACCGGTCGGCGAGTGCTCACCGGCAC
>JAYNIC010000099.1:0-3169 GCA_038108715.1 Candidatus Nanopelagicales bacterium
CGATGACCGCGCGCCACTCCGTATCGCCGCGATCGGGATCGTGCTCGTCTATCTCGCGATTCTCAGTTTCGTGATCGCCGCCATCCTCGCCCTCGTCTAGTGATGTCTCGCCTCTTCGAGGCCCTTGGGCGCGTCATCCGCCGTCATCCTCGCCTCGGCAAGCCCATCCGGCTCCTCACGTTGGTCATGAAGGAGCAGTCCGTCGAACGCATCAGCCTTTCCGCTGCGGCCGTCGCCTTCTGGGCGGTGATCGCAATCACTCCCACGCTGATCGCGCTCAGCTTCATCTTCGGCCGCCTCATTGACCCTCAGACGCTCACGGACGCCGTCGACGAACTGCGCAAACAGGCACCCGATTCGTTCAGCAGTCTGCTCGCCTCACAACTACAGGCCGCCTCACAAACCTCCCTGTCGACCGCCTCCTGGGGTCTTGCGATCTCACTCGTCACCGTACTGTGGGCGGTTTCCACCGGGGTCTACACGTTCTCCCGCGCCGTTCGATTGGCATACGGTCAGCCGCCAAGCCCCTACCTCGCCACACGGGCAATCGCCTACGTGGGCGCGATCACGACGGTAATCCTCCTGGGCATCCTGCTCCTCGCCGCGGCAGGAATCTCAGCGTGGGCTGCATCGCTGGACGCTCCGCTCTCCGGGGCAGTCTTCGGCCTCGAAGTGCTCGTGGGCGTGGCCCTGCTCACTGTGATCCTGTGGGTGTTCTTCCGACTGTCCACCGGGCGCGCGCACGACATTCCTTACTGGCCTGGGGCGACCTTCGGTGCGGTGGCGGTACTCGTCATCGTGGTGGGCTACGGCATCTACCTGCAGTTCGCTACCTCGTATCAGGCGATATACGGCGCCCTAGCGAGCACCGTCATCCTGAGCATCGTCAGCTACGTGGCGATGTACGCGATCCTCCTCGGTGCAGTCGCCAACGCGCAGTGGGCGGTTGTGCGGTCGACTTCGGTTCAGCCACCTTCGGCGAGCAACCGCCCGGCGTAGTCGGGTACATAACGCGTGAGATCCCGTGGTGGGCGCTCGTATCCGTGACCATCTGGACGCTTGGGCAACGTCAACGGCGCACGATGCACCGCTTCGTAGGGAACTGTCGACAGCAGGTGGTGAATCATGTTCACGCGAGCACGCCGCTTGTCGTCGGCCTCCACGTCAAACCAGGGTGATTCAATGGTGTCGGTATGTACCATCATCTCGTCCTTGGCTCGGGAGTATTCCTCCCATCGCGTGATGGACTCTAGGTCCATAGGGGACAGCTTCCACTGCCGCATTGGGTCATTCAATCGGGATGCGAAGCGCTTCTCCTGCTCGTGATTGCTCACACTGAACCAGTACTTGCGCAGCAGGATGCCGTCCTCAATGAGGAGCCGCTCGAATATGGGCGCCTGATGCAGGAAGCGGCGGTACTCCTCCGGGGTACAAAAGCCCATCACACGCTCGACGCCTGCCCGGTTATACCAGGACCGGTCGAAGAGGACGATCTCTCCGGCGGCGGGGAGGTGCTCGACGTATCGCTGGAAGTACCACTGCGTGCGCTGCCGTTCGGTGGGCATGGGGAGCGCAACGATCCGAGCAACGCGCGGATTGAGGTACTCGGCCACCCGCTTGATCGTCGAGCCCTTGCCGGCGGCGTCACGACCCTCGAAGACGATCACCAGACGTGTGCCGGTGGACTTGACCCACTCCTGCATCGTCACGAGTTCGCCCTGAAGCCGGTAGAGCGTGTCCTCGTAGAACTTCTTCGGCAGCCTCTTGACTCGAGCCTGCTGCTCCCGATCCGGGCTTGTGGGTTCCTTGTCCGCCATGCCGATATCCAAGCACGCAGGAGCCTCGTGCGTACGGCCGTCAGGGGGTCTCGGGAACGCCGGATGCCTGTGACCGCAGGGCCGCATCGAAGACGCGATGCGCTTGCACGGCTTCCTGCGGGGTGGCCGTGCCGAAACGGTCACCGAGTTCACCGGCCTGCTCGGCGAGGTAGCTCGCCCACATCTGCAGGAGAGCATCACCGAAACCAAACTCGAAGATCGCCCCAGACACAGTCGGCCAGGCCGACACGTTGCCCGGTTGTACGTCGGACCAGATCTGCTCGCCGGATTCCACGCCGAAGCGCGTGAAGTGAGCCGGCGTCCGGGTCGTGAAGCGCACTCCGCCGTCCATGCCGACTGCTTCGAAGTACCACGTGTTCATGTGGCCCGGGGCGATCCGCCGGGTCTCCCACAGCATGGTGAAGTCGCGTCGACCGCCGCCGCCCTGCGTATCGCAGACGAGCAGGGCGTTGTCCCAGGTGTCGCAGGCGACCATCGCCCCGTCCGGGCCAGGGCGTTCGGTCACGACATCGTCGAGTCGGCCGTACACGCGCTGGGGCTCCCACCCCAGCCGTAGCGGGATGTGCGCGACGTGGAGTCCCAGGTCGCCCATGACCCCGATCTCTCCGCAGGTTTCCACGCGACGCTTCCAGTTGATCGGCTTGGAACGATTGAGATCAGAAGAGTGCCAAAAGCCCGAGCGAACGTCGAGCACGTCACCCAGGGCACCGGAACGCGCATAGTCGTAGGCCCGCAGGGCGCCCGGGTAGAACGGGAATTCGCTGCTGACACGGACAAAGGAGCCCCCCGCGTCGATCGCCGTGGCAATCCGCGCAGCGGAGGCAGCGTCAATGCCGAACGGTTTCTCCGCCAAGAAGTTCTGCTCCGCTGCCGCAGCGGCGACGTAGATCTCCTCGTGCAGATGATGTGGAACGGCGATGTAGAGGGCGTCGAGTGAGTCATCCTCGACGACGCGCCGCCAGTCGTCGGTCAACGTTTCGACCGAGGGCACCTGTTCGAACCATGCTCGAGCGGCCGGCGCCGGATCGGCCACGGCCACTACTTCCGGCCGCACCGGGTGGTCGACCAAGAGATCCCACCGGCCACACACACCGACGAGCTCGCGGCCCATCAGACCGGCACCCAGGACACCTAGACGCACCGGTCGTGGTGCGTTCATGCGGTGCGCAGAATCTCGAGGGCACCTTCAGCATCGACCCCCTCGTGAAGCATGGCCATAAGGGCTCGCGTCATCGCCGCAGGGTTCTCGTGCTGGATGATGTTGCGACCGTAGACGAGACCGGCCGCACCCTGCTCGAGCAGGGCCTGGGTCCGCCGGAACACCTCCTCGG
>JAYNIC010000099.1:3179-5013 GCA_038108715.1 Candidatus Nanopelagicales bacterium
GGGATGCCCGAGGCCGTCTCGATAACACGGTGATAGTCGGACGGATCATCGGTCGGGTCGGCCTTGATGACGTCGGCACCGAGTTCGATGGCCTGACGCACGATCGGCACGATCAGATCCACGTCGCCATTGACGGTGTAGGGGCCAGCCTCGGTCTCCGCCATGACGAGGGGTTCGACCATGAGGGGCATGCCGTACTCGTCACATTGCTGACGCAGTTCCATGACATTGCGGATGCATGCTTCGCGGACCTCAGGTCGTCCCGGCAGCTCGAGCAGGTTCACGACCACGCAGGCGGCATCGAGACGGACGGCGGTGAGCACCGGTTCGGGTGCGATCGCACTGAACATGTGATCGGGAAGGACCGAGCCGTAGACATTCGCCACATCCGTGCGCATCACCAGGGCTGGGCGCCCACGCCCGCCACTGCGCTGCAGCAGTCGAGCCTGTCCGGGCGTCAACTGGATCGCATCCGGCCCCGCCGCGGCGAGCACGCCAACGGCCGAGGGCAGATCTTCGATCCCCGAGAGGAAGGCGCCCTGGCCGAAATAGCCGTGATCGACGGCAATGTCGAGGCAGCGGCCCGACTCGGGATGGAACAGTCGTCGCATGCGGTAGGCGTTGTCGGCCACGAAGTCTCCTTGACATTTGGTAGAGGCGTTGGCGTGAGTGCTGGCGAAAGAACGATCCGCGGCCCCCAACCGACGGCATCCCCACTCTACTCCCCGGGCCTAGTGCGAAGATGGGACCGTGACCCTCCCCCCCGTGCTGCTGCCCGTCAACCAGTTCGACCACTTCTACCGAGGCGGTGATCGCATTGGCGCTCTTCGCCATGGTCCCGGTGGGCCGAACAGACCCGAGGAGTGGATCGGGTCGACCACCACGCGATTCGGTGAGCAGGCCCAGGGCCTGAGCGTGCTTCCTGACGGTCGCCTCCTGCGCGATGCTGTCCTGGCCGACCCCCGCGCGTGGCTGGGCGAAGCGCATGTGGCGCGCTACGGAAGCGACGTCGAAGTACTGGTGAAATTCCTCGACCTCGGCCAGCGCCTGCCGGTCCATCTGCACCCGAATCGCGAGTTTGCTCGGCGCCACCTGGGGCTGGCTCACGGCAAGACCGAAGCCTGGTACGTCGTCGACGCTCCGCCCGGCGCTCGCGTCGGCGTGGGCTTCGCCGAGCAGATGCCGGTCGATCGGATGGCCGGCCTCGTCGCCGCCCACGACAGCACCGCCCTCCTCGATTCGTTACGCACCCGAGAGGTGCGTCCGGGCGACGCCATGCTGGTGCCGGCGGGCCTGCCGCACACCGTTCAGGAGGGCGTCTTCGTCCTGGAACTCCAGGAGCCGACCGATCTGTCCATCCTGCTTGAGTGGCAGGACTTCGACGTGGACGGTGACAGGGATGGCCACCTCGGCCTCGGCTTCGCAATCGCCCTGCAGGCCGTGGACACCAGCGCGGTGAGCGACAGCGATCTGGACCGACTCGTCGTCCGTCGAGAGGACATCGAGGGCGCTGGTCTTCGCTCAGCTCTCCCTCCCGAGGCAGACGCCTACTTCCGCGCCCAGCACATCGAAACATCGGCTGCCCCCGTCACCGTCGACGCCGGCTTCGCCGTCATCGTGGCCCTGGATGGGGCGGGCAGCATCACCGCCGACGACGGGGTGCATCCCCTAGCGAAGGGGGACGTTCTGCTCATGCCCTACGAAGCTGGAGCCTGGGTGGCCGACGGGGCGCTCACCTTGGTGGCATGTCGCCCACCGGCCCCGGACGCGCCCGAGGCCGCACGCTGACGATGGACGTGCTTGTCGGTGTAGATGTTGGCACCACGCGCATCAA
>JAYNIC010000099.1:5023-6772 GCA_038108715.1 Candidatus Nanopelagicales bacterium
CGGTCGAACTGAGCGAGTAGGTGCTCGACAGCGCCTCCGCGCTGCGCGAGACGATGAAGGCCCTCGCCGTCACCCCCTCGGGGGATGTGGTGGGTGAGGCGGCCGCCACGACGCCCTGGCGTCACGATGGTGCCTGCGCGGATGTCGACGCCGATCTACTCGCGCGCACGGCGATGGGCGTGGCCGATGCAACCTTAGACGACCCCAGAGTGGGAGCGGAGCCCCACGTCCGCGGCATCGGGGTAACCGGCATCGCCGAATCGGGAGCCCTGCTCGATGCCGAGGGAAGGCCCTGCGCGCCGATCATGGCCTGGTACGACCCGCGGGGACTGGACGCTCCGATCCGCGAGCGAGTCGAGCGTGAAGAGTTCTGGCGCGCCTGTGGGATTCGATTGAACTCCAAGCCATCGCTGGCCAAAGTCCTGTACCTCTATCGGGAGATCCCCGGCGCCCGCGAGCGCGCCGCGCGACATCTCGGTGTCGCCGACTGGGTCGCGAACGCGATGGGCGGCGAACAGGTTGCCGAGCGCTCACTCGTCTCCCGCTCGGGGCTGTACGACGTTCTGCGGGATGAGCGCTGGCAACCGGCGATCGACCTCGTCGGCGACCTGGTGGCTCCCCGCATCATCTGGGCCGGCGAGCGGGCCGGCACTGCCGGCGACCCCGCACCGCCCCGATTGCGAGGCGCTGCCTTGACCGTGGCCGGGCTGGACCACGAGGCGGCCGCCTTTGCCATGGGCGCGATGCGCACCGGGGTCCTCACCGACTCCCTCGGCACGGCGGAGGCCTTCCTGCGGATCTTTCCCCCCGTGGACACCGACACGCTGCAGCGCTTTGTCGCGCGCGATATCGGCATGGGCTGGGGCATCGTGCCCGGCTACCTCTGCCTGGTCGCCGGCCTCCTCACCGGTCTGTCCCTGGAGCGGATGTGCGCACTCCTGGGCCTGACCGATCGAGACGCTCGCCGACGGGTCGCGCAAGAGGCGGCCGCGCTCCCCCATCGGGATGGCACCTTCCGCCTGACCGAGGTGAGCCACGAGGGCCTCACCCTGAGCGGGGTGACCGAATCGCTCACTCAGCCGCAGGCATGGCGGGGAGCGGTAGAAGACCTCACCGAAAACTCCACGGCGGTCATCGATTTCATCAACGCCGAACTCGGACCGCACCGGGAGGCCATGGTGACCGGCGGCTGGTCCCATGACCCGATGGTGGCCCTCGCCAAGCACCGACAGCTCGGTGACTACACCACGAGCGACGTGGCCGAGGCGGCATCCCTGGGAGCGGCCTTCTTCGCCGGCATCGCGGCGGGCCTGCTCGACAGACCCGGCCCGCACGAGCGGCCAGCCTGGCACTAACGGTGTACCCGCCGCTCTAATCTGTCGTGCGCGGATATGGTTCATACCCGGCCGAGCGCGACACTTCTGGCGGTGTTACGGATTAGTTCCCGTAGGTAGCATCAGGCGCCCTCGAGGGAAAGGCGAATTCCTTCTGCGTGAGCAGGTCATAGACCTGCGGATCGCGCTGCTCGAGGTCTTCGGCCGTTTCGATACCCCATTCGTCGCCCTGGCCATCCCTGTCCCTGGGAATGCCGGTGACCCGGCCTTGCATCATCCCGGCCAGAGTGATGGCGGCCCAATGCACATACTCAGCCGCAAGGCAGCCGTATTCGCATTCGTCATAGCGGGTGTACCAGGCTCCCGCTGGATACTGTTCGGGAATCTCCGAGAAGAATCCACCCCGAGCCGTGTC
>JAYNIC010000099.1:6782-7915 GCA_038108715.1 Candidatus Nanopelagicales bacterium
TGTCCATAGCCCTGGTCAGTCGAGACGCCCCCTTCAGCTTTTCCTGCCCCTGCTGGGTGAGGTAGCAGCGATAGATCCCGGACGCATACTCGGGAATACCCGGGATCGCAGACCAGAAATCAGCCGGGTAGACGCCGCCAAAGCCCACATCCGTCACCAGGTGGAGGGTTTCCTCCGTTGCTGCATCCGGAGCCATCAGGGGCTCCTCAATCATCCAATCATCGGAGTAGCCGCTGGGTTCAAGACCGTAGCGCGCGTGGTTGATCGTTGTGACATCAAGCCCATAGGTCGGCGCACTCTCGTAGCGCAGAAGTCGCTGCTTCTTGTCATGCCATGGCCCGATCGAACGATCGAATCCCACGCCCAAAATCATTCTGCTGTGTTGTCTTTGCAGCTCTGATTGGACCTTCTTGTTGTCGGGCTGCCCGTCCTCATCATTATCCAGCCATTGAGCAAGAACCGTCGCTGACAGCACCAGGTCTCGATCGGTGACCCCTTTCAATGCCATGAGCCGGATCCCGAATACCTCAACGACCTTCTCAATGTCAGCTGCGATCTCATCTTGTCGCGGGGTGACAATGTCAAAGTCCGGTGTCGTGGTCGTGAAGATCTTCTCTGACCACGTCCGACACCGCTTGCCAGTGTCACCACCGCTGCCTTTCACCGGCTTCCAGATGCGCTTCTTGCCCTTCTTGACGCACTTGAAGACCACGCCCTCGCTTTCCTGAACGAGACCCACCTTGGGACATTTCGCTCCGGCTTTGGGCGGCTTTGGAACCGCCGCAGCCAGGGAGCCGGCAGACGCCCAGACCAGGACGGCCGCCAACGTCACGACCAGGGTGGGACTGCGACGCATGGTGCCCCCTCAAGCATGGTTTCGGCGCGGTCACAACACCATAGCGTCACGGCTCCCCGATCGCGAAACATCTGTCGACCTGGGCGGGACCCGCGTCCGACCTGGCGTTAGCGCTGCCGGCGCAGGGTGCAGTCCGACGCGAGGTCCCATGACATCACCTGCTGGAGGCGACTCAAGCAATTGGTGAGAATGAGTGTCCCTCGACCATCCAGCCGAGCCTTGAGGGTGCGCCCACCCCGGTCGAACGACCCCTGACGTGCGGTCACAATGAGCCAAT
>JAYNIC010000100.1:0-748 GCA_038108715.1 Candidatus Nanopelagicales bacterium
CTCATAGCCTTGGATGAAGAGCGGATTTTGGGTCGCGATGGGCATCGTCGGGCGCGGGTCACCGGGCTCGTCCGGCATGTAACCGGGGAAGTCCTCGACCACCCTGGTGTTGACGTATTCGAACACGTCGGGGCGGGCGAGCCCTTCGCGGGCGATGAGGGCCAAGTCGTACGCCGAGGTCACCTGACCCTCGGCCGGTAGCCCACTTGGGTTCAGGGCCACAGTGTCGTAGGCCTGTAGCCGCTGGGCCTCCTGGTTCATCTGGGCGACCGTCAGGTCGAGCCCGCCGTTGGCCATGGCGAGGGCCCGGGCGCAGTCATTGCCGCTTTGCATCATCAGGCCGAGGAACAACTCGCGGACGGTATACGTCGCATCCTCGACGATTCCGACGCGGCTGCCATCGACAGCGACGTCGTCGTACGTCGAGGTGTAGACCGAGTTCGGATCTAGGCGCGGGGCGAGGGTGAGGACGGTGAGCGCCTTCAGCACGCTGGCAGGAGCCCGCTGCACATGGGGTGCCTCGGCTGCGAGGATTGCCCCGGTATCGAGATCGGCGAGGACCCAGGCAGAGGCCGGGACGGTCGGCAGCGAGGTGGCATCCGGACCTGGATCAACGATGACGTCGTAGCCGGTGAGTTGCGGGCCCCCGATCGGCTCAGCACTCGCGGCGGTGGCCGGGACAAGTGCCATGGCCGTGGCGGCGGTGACGGCGGCGCAAAGGAGCCAGCCGCGCAGGGTGGGGAGGGTG
>JAYNIC010000100.1:758-6155 GCA_038108715.1 Candidatus Nanopelagicales bacterium
CACATCAACAACCCGCCTCCGCCCCATGTCCCCCTCGCGCCGCCGAAGCCAGTGCCCATTCTCTGGAACAAGGGCGATTTGTTGGCCCTGGTTGCGTCGGACGCGACCGTTTACTTCGTGGCAGTGTGGGCCTGGTCGCTCGATGGCGCGCCGTGCGTGGTTCGCGGCGGCGCTGACCCTCGAAATTCGCATTCGTGCAATGTCGTATAGCATCCAATGAGTCGAGCCGGACGGCTTGGGAAGGAGCGCGGAACACTCCATGAGCAGCACGCTGGACACACCCCCAACGAGCGGAGTGCCAGGGGAACACCGCGCCGACATCCCACAGCGAACGTTGCGACTGGACCGTTGGTGGGTGACCCCGGCCTTGACGGCGGCGGTCCTCCTGGCCTTCTTAATCTACTAGACGTGGCGTGCCTTCGAGAACGCATATTACTACTCCGCGCACCTGATCTCACCATTCTATTCACCGTGCTTGGCCACCGACTGCATTCCCGGTTCGACGCACTGGACGCCAGTGGGGTCCTGGTGGACGCTGTCACCGGCGCTGCTCATCCTGGCGATCCCGCTGGGATTCCGGCTCACCTGCTACTACTACCGCAAGGCTTACTACCGCTCGTTCTGGATGTCACCGCCTGCTTGTGCGGTCGCCGAACCCCACAAGAAGTACACCGGTGAGACCCGCTTTCCGCTCATTCTGCAGAACTCGCATCGCTACTTCTTCTACCTCGGCTTGATCCTCAACGTGATCTTGACCTGGGACGCCATCATCGCCTTCCGTAACGCTGATGGCGCCTGGGGTCACGTGAGCATCGGCACCCTGATCCTGGTGCTGAACGCCACCTGCCTGTGGCTGTATTCGTTGTCCTGCCATTCCTGCCGCCATGCGATGGGAGGGCGCCTGAAGAACTTCTCAAAGCACCCGGTCCGGTACAAGGCGTGGACTTTCGTGTCCCGGCTGAATGTGCACCACATGCGCTTCGCGTGGATTTCGCTCATCGTGGTCGCGCTCACCGACCTGTATGTGCGCGAGGTAGCGGCCGGTGTCATTCCCAATTGGTATCTGTTCTGAGGTGCTGGAGGAATCGTCATGACTGACATGCAGCGCTACGCGTTCGACGTCGTCGTTATCGGTGCCGGTGGCGCCGGATTGCGCGCGGCCATCGAGGCCCGGGAAATGGGCAAGTCGGTTGCTGTCATGAGCAAGTCGCTCTTCGGCAAGGCGCACACGGTAATGGCGGAGGGCGGCATCGCCGCTTCGATGGCGAACGTCAACCCCAATGACGATTGGAACGTGCACTTCTGCGACACGATGCGCGGCGGCAAGTTCCTCAACCACTACCGCATGGCGGAGTTGCACGCCAAGGAGGCTCCGGAGCGCGTGTGGGAACTCGAGTCCTGGGGCGCTCTGTTCGATCGCACGAAGGACGGTCGCATCAGTCAGCGGAATTTCGGCGGGCACGAGTATCCGCGGTTGGCTCACGTGGGCGATCGCACCGGCCTCGAGATGATCCGCACTCTCCAGCAGAAGATCGTCGCGCTACAGCAGGCTGACAAGAAGCGCACCGGTGACTACGAGTCCGGCATTCGCGTCTTCGCCGAGTGCACCGTCACCAAGATCTTCATGGCGGGCGAGGGCGATGATCGGCGCGTGTGCGGGGTGCTCGCCTATTGGCGCCCGAGTGGCGAGTTCGTTCTCATTGACACGTCGGCCGTTGTCATCGCGACCGGTGGGATCGGCAAGTCCTTCAAGGTCACGAGCAACTCCTGGGAGTACACCGGCGACGGCCACGCTCTGGCATTGGAGTGCGGGGGCAATCTCGTCAACATGGAATTCGTGCAGTTCCATCCCACGGGCATGGTGTGGCCGCCCAGCGTGCGCGGGCTCCTGGTGACCGAGTCCGTCCGCGGCGACGGCGGTGTCCTCACCAACTCCGACGGGCGTCGGTTCATGTTCGACTACATCCCTGATGTCTTCAAGGAGAAGTACGCCACGACGGAGGAGGAGGCCGACCGCTGGTACGCCGACCCCGACAACAACAGACGCCCTCCGGAACTCCTTCCGCGTGATGAGGTGGCACGCGCGATCAATACGGAGGTGAAGGCGGGACGCGGATCACCCCATGGTGGAGTCTTCCTGGACGTGTCCCAACGACTCCCGGCCGACGTCATCCGCGCGAAGTTGCCGTCGATGTGGCATCAGTTCAAGGAACTTGCCGACGTGGACATCACCGAGGAGCCCATGGAGGTGGGTCCCACGTGTCACTACGTCATGGGCGGCGTCGAGGTGAACCCGGACTCCCAGGCAGTGATCGGTGTGCCGGGCCTGTTCTGCGCCGGAGAGGCGGCCGGAGGAATGCATGGCTCCAACCGGCTGGGTGGCAACTCACTCTCCGACCTTCTGGTGTTCGGTCGCCGCGCTGGCTTGTATGCCGCTGAGTACGTCGACGAGGTGACGCGACACGGCGGCACGCCGAGCCCCTCACCGCAGGAGGTGGAGGCCGCCACGGCCTGGGCCCTGGCGCCCTTTACCGCCGAGCGTGGAGAGAACCCCTTCACCATCCAGAAGGAACTGCAGGAGGTCATGAATACTCTCGTCGGCATCATCAGGACGGCAGACGAGATGCGAGTGGCTCTCAAGCGCATCGACGAACTCAAGGAGCGCACCCGCGCGATGAAGACTTCGGGCGGGCGCGAGTACAACCCGGGGTGGCCTCTGGCGCTTGATCTGCCGAAGCAATTGCTGGTCTCTCAATGCATTGCCGAGGCCGCCCTCCTGCGCGAGGAGTCCCGTGGTGGCCACACCCGCGACGACTTCCCCGCGATGGACCCCGAGTGGCGCAAGGTCAACGTCATGTGTCGCTGGTCCGATGGACTTCTTGAAGTCTTTAAGCAACCGCTCCCGACGATGACACCCGAGCTCGCGAGCCTGTTCAAGGCTGAGGAGTTGGGCAAGTACATGACCGAGGTTGAGGTCAATTCACTCATGCAGGGAGCGGGGCAGTAATGGGGTACGAAGCGACCTTCCGAATTTGGCGCGGAGGCAAGGGTGACGGTGAGCTCAAGGACTACACCGTCGAAGTCAACGAGGGCGAGGTCGTTCTCGATGTACTGCATCGCATCCAGGCCGAGCAGGACAACGAACTCGCAATTCGCTGGAACTGCAAGGCGGGCAAATGCGGATCCTGCAGCGCCGAGGTCAATGGCAAGCCGCGCCTGATGTGCCTCACTCGCATGAACAGCCTCCCCGAAGGGGAGCCGGTTACGGTCACCCCGCTGCGGACCTTCCCCGTGATTCGAGACCTCGTCACGGACGTTTCCTACAACTACCAGAAGGCGCGCGAAGTTCCCGCCTTCGATCCTCCCGCGGGGCTGAAGCCTGGGGAGTACCGGATGCAGCAGGAGGATGTCGCACGCAGCCAGGAGTTCCGCAAGTGCATCGAGTGCTTTCTGTGTCAGAACACCTGCCATGCCATCCGTGACCACGAGGACAACATGACCAACTTCGCTGGTCCGCGCGTTCTCATGCGGGTTGCCGAGCTCGACATGCATCCCCTCGACACCCTGGATCGCAAGGGCGAAGCCCAAGACGTGCTCGGCCTCGGCTACTGCAACATCACTAAGTGCTGCACCGAAGTGTGCCCGGAGCACATCAAGATCACCGACAATGCGTTGATCCCGCTGAAGGAGCGCGTCGTCGACACGAAGTACGACCCGGTCCGTTGGTTGGGCAACAAGATCCGGGTGCGAAAGGGTGACGACTAGCGACCGGGCCGGAAAGACCGAGTCCGGTCTTCCCATCGCCCCCGTATACGCGCCCGATGACCTTGACGGTTGGGACCCCGATCTAGCACTGGGGGCTCCCGGCCACTACCCGTTCACCCGGGGTGTCTACCCAACGATGTATACCGGCCGACCCTGGACCATGCGTCAGTACGCCGGCTTTGGCAATGCGGCCGAGTCCAATGAGCGCTACCGGCAGCTCCTCGCCGCTGGGACGACGGGCCTGTCGGTGGCATTCGATCTGCCCACCCAGATGGGCTACGACTCCGACGCGCCCCTTGCGCACGGCGAGGTGGGCAAGGTCGGCGTCGCCATTGACACGATCGACGACATGCGGATCCTCTTCCGCGACATCCCGTTGGACCAGGTCTCCACGTCCATGACGATCAACTCCCCGGCCGCCATCCTGCTGCTGCTCTACCAGTTGGTTGCCGAGGAGCAGGGCGTGCCTGGGGATCAGCTCAACGGCACCATCCAGAACGACGTCCTCAAGGAATACATCGCCCGCGGGACCTACATCTATCCGCCCGCGCAGTCGCTGCGGCTGACGACGGACATCTTCTCCTACTGTCGTGAGGAGCTTCCGCGCTGGAACACGATTTCTATCTCTGGCTATCACATGGCCGAGGCGGGGGCTACGCCAGTGCAGGAGATCGCCTTCACCCTCGCCGATGCGATCGCCTACGTCCGCGCAGCCGTTGAGTCGGGCCAGCACGTCGACGAATTCGCTCCGCGTCTGGCGTTCTTCTTCGTTGCCCGCACGACGTTCCTGGAGGAGGTGGCGAAGTTCCGAGCGGCACGGCGCATTTGGGCTCGGGTCATGCGCGAGGAGTTCGGCGCCGAGAATCCGAAGTCACAGATGCTGCGTTTCCACACGCAGACGGCGGGCGTGCAACTCACGGCGCAGCAGCCGGAAGTCAATCTCGTGCGGGTCGCGGTACAGGCACTGGGCGCGGTCCTGGGTGGCACCCAATCCCTGCACACGAACTCCTTCGATGAGGCGATCGCACTCCCGACCGAAAAGGCCGCGCGTCTCGCCTTGCGCACCCAGCAGGTGCTCGCCTACGAGTCCGACGTGACGCAGACCGTCGATCCGTTTGCCGGATCGTACGTCGTGGAATCGCTGACCGATGAGATAGAGGCGGCGACGCTCGCGCTGATGGCTCAGGTCGAGGAGCGCGGTGGCGCGGTCGCGGCCATCGAGCAGGGATTCCAGAAGCTGGAAATCGAGAAGTCGGCCTATCAGGTTGCGCAGGAAATCGATGCCGGCGAGCGGACCGTCGTGGGCGTCAACCGCTTCACCATCGATGAGGACGAGCATTACGAGCCGCTTCGGGTCGATCCCGCCATTGAGGCTGACCAGCGTGCGCGTCTGGCCCAGATCCGGGCCGAGCGCGACCAGGTCGCGGTTGATGAGGCGCTGGCTCGCGTACGTACGGCTGCGGCGGGCACCGACAACCTGCTTTATCCCATGAAGGATGCGCTGCGTGCCCGAGCCACGGTCGGTGAAGTCAGTGATGCGCTGCGCGAGGTGTGGGGGGTCTACAAGCCGACGGACGTGTTCTAGTCGTGGGCGGACAGGCATCGGGCCTACCGTGACGGCAGATTTGCTTC
>JAYNIC010000100.1:6165-7509 GCA_038108715.1 Candidatus Nanopelagicales bacterium
TACGTGCTCATGGCCGACGAGGCAGGGGGTGTGGTGGAGGACGCGTCCGTTGCTGTGACGGACGGTCACATCACCTCCGTGGGTGATCCCGTACCAGCGCGTGAGGTGCTCGACGCCGCCGGCTGCCTGATCCTTCCTGGCCTCGTCAACCTGCATACCCACCTCCCGATGACGCTGCTGCGAGGTGTCGCCGAAGATGTGGATCTTCAAGGGTTTCTTGAGCGCGTATGGGCGGAGGAAGCCCGCATCATGGATGCCGATGGCGTCTACGCCGGTGCTCGGCTGGGCGCCCTCGAGTGCCTGCTCTCGGGCACGACCACGGCGCTGGACATGTACTTCCACCCTGCGGCCGGGCACCGGGGGGCGGTCGAAGTAGGACTGCGCCACATCACCGGACCGGTGTTCCTCTCCTTCCCGGGTCCGGACGGAATGGAGTGGGCCGAGCGCATGCGGGAGGCGGCGCGATGGCCCGCCACGCTCGCGGAGATTGGTGGTCCGCATGTGCCTCCTGCGCTCATGCCGCACGCGGCTTTCACCGTGGGGATTGACCACCTGCGCGAGGTGGCCGAACTCGCCAAAGCGCAGGGAGCCATGATCACCACCCATGCCTCGGAGAACGATCGCGAGAATGCTGACACCGTCGCCGCAACCGGTTGTCGACCGATCGCCGCCTTGGACAGCGCGGGTGTGGTGGCTCTAGGGCCCGTTCTCGCCCATGGTGTTCGGCTCCAAGGGGGCGAACTCCAGCGCTTGGCCGAAACTGGCGCGTCGATCGCCCACTGCCCCGGATCGAACCTCAAACTCGCCAGTGGCGCGGCCGACCTCGTCGGCTATCGCGCGGAGGGGATCCGAGTGGGTCTCGGTACGGATGGTTGTTCCTCCAGCAATGATCTCGACATGTTCGCGGTCATGCGCCTGACAGCGAATCTCGCCCGACTGGTCTCCGGCGATCCGGCGGCGATCTCGGCACGGGACGTCGTCGCCTGCGCCACGCTCGAAGGCGCGCGCGCAGTTGGTCTCGCCGACCGAATCGGCACGGTTGAGGTGGGCAAGGAAGCCGACCTCATTGTCGTGAACGTGACGGCTCCGCACCTAGTGCCGATGCACGATCCTTACACCTCCGTGGTCTTTAGCGCGGGCCGCGCAGATGTGCGCGACGTGCTGGTGGACGGCGAGGTCGTGGTCCGTGGGCGCCGTCCTACCCGTATCGACGTGGACGAGGTTCTCGCGGCTGCCACGGTGGTGGTAGGTAAGCGCACATGAGGCGGAGACCTCTCGGCGCCCTGGTGCCAACGTGAACGATGTGACGAAAGTGGTCCGAAATACTCACATTTAGGTCACGAC
>JAYNIC010000100.1:7519-7903 GCA_038108715.1 Candidatus Nanopelagicales bacterium
GGCGAGGCGTTGGCGCCCGCCGCCCTTGACTCAAGGAGGACCGTTGCGCAAATCGTTCAGTGTCTTCGCCGGCGTATCTGCCGCCGTGCTCGCACTGGCTGCGTGTGGCAGTGCGCCAGACTCGGGGGGTTCGTCATCGTCGGCGACCGAGTCCAGCTCGTCGAGTTCATCGAGTTCGTCTAGCTCGTCTAGTTCGTCGAGTTCGTCCAGTTCGTCTGCCGAGCCTGCGGCGTACAAGGCCTGCATGGTCTCCGACAGCGGCGGCTTCGACGACCGTTCGTTCAACGAGACCGGATACGCCGGTATGACCCAGGCGCAAGCTGAATTCGGTGTCGAGATCCTCGGACTGGAGAGTGGCTCCGACGCGGACTACCAGCCCAATAT